>JAYTTG010000143.1:0-7968 GCA_043745175.1 Microbacteriaceae bacterium | reverse complement strand
GTCAGGATGGTGAAGACATAGGCCTGCAGAACTGCGACCAGGAGCTCAAAGAGAGTGAAGACGAATCCGAAGGCGAGCGTGCCGAGGCCGAACAGCTTGAACAGTCCGGGTGCCTCGAAGAAGAAAAACGAGGTCGCGAGGAAGAAGAGCACGAGAAGCAAGTGCCCAACGATCATGTTCATCAGGAGTCGGAGGGTGTGGGTGACCGGCCGCACGATGAACGTGGACAGCAACTCGATCGGCGTCACGATGATGTAGAGCGCGGGCGGGACTCCGGGCGGAAAAAGGGAGTTGCGAAGAAATTTACCGGGATGCTTACGGAGACCGGCATAGATCCAAGTGACGTACGCGATGCCCGCGAGTAGCAGTGGCACCCCGATCACCGAGGTGCCCGCGATGTTGAGACCGGGCACGGCACCGGTGAGATTCATCGCGATGATCATGAAAAAGAACGTCGTGAGGATCGGCAGGAACCGCTTACCGTCCTTCTTGCCGAGCAGGTCTTCGGCGATGCCGACCCGCACAAAGTCCAGACCCATTTCGATGAGTGACTGCGCACGGCTTGGTACGACACTCATCCGACGCGTCCCCAGCCAGAAGAGCGCGATGATCACGACCGCGACCAGGATGCGGATGAGCATGATCCGGTTCAACTCGAAGGGTGTACCGGCGAAGAGCACCACGGGAGGGAAGAACTCGCCGATGTTGGGCCCGACGAAGCCGCCGCCGCTGTCGCCTTCACTGGCGAGAGGGAGGATGAGAGTGAGTACGTGGGATAGCAGCGCTAGCTCCAGAATCGGGGCGTGGTGTCACGCGGCGAGAAGAAGGGGGGCTTTCATCAAGACTCTATCAAGAGAATCAGGTCAGCCAAACCTTTACTCGGGTCGGTCGGGGCCGATCGGGGCCTCCGACGGCAGGCTGATGTCGCTCACGTAGGGCAGCCGCGACCGTGCAATCACCACCACATCCACTACGAGCGTTCCGACCACGGCGACCACCACGGTGAGGAACAGAACCTGCGTCTGGATCCAGGGCTGGTCCTTGAGAAGCACGATCAACACGATGAAGACCACGAGCTTGAGGAGCCAGGCGCCCATCACGATCCCGAAGAAGGCGACGCTCAGGAGATCTCCCCTCGCCACCTTCGTCGCGACCACGATGCTGGCGGCGGTGATGCCGAGGAAGACAACTGCCATGATGGTGCCGATGAGTGCGCTTATGAGCCCGACTCCCCCGGCGACGATGAGGCCGACCACCGAGCCGACAATCGCGATTGCGATGGCGAGGATGCCTCCGTAGGCCAGGATCCGCTTGAGGATGGGAACGGCACTCATGAAGTTTCCTTAGTGGATGTTTCGGTCGAGGTGGCGTCGTAAGCAGCTTCATCGAGAAGGTCGAGTTGTGCCACAGCATCGTCATCGCCTGGAGGTGCGAGCTGCACAGAAGCCTCCACCGCCTTTCGCCTACTGAGCGGTGCAAGGGTGAACGCCGTGCAGACGATGAGTCCGACGATGACGAACAGCACTCCCCAGATCGCATCGAAGTACATGAACAGGAGACAGCCGATCGAGACGACCGCGGTCCACGAGTAGAAGATCAACACGGCGTGCACGTCCGAGTGCCCCATATCGAGCAACCTGTGGTGCAAATGCTTGCGATCGGCACTGAACGGCGATTTGCCAGCTCGCAAGCGACGGAAGATCGCGAGACCGAAATCGAGTAGCGGAATGAGCAGGATAGCGAGCGGCAGCAGGATCGGAATAAACGCCGGGATGAGTTGCTTGGAGAACTGCAGCGCCGCGAGATCGACCTGACCGGTCACCGAGATTGCCGAAGTGGCCATCAACAGGCCGACCAAGAGCGCCCCGGCATCCCCCATGAACAACTTTGCCGGGTGCCAATTGAGCGGCAGGAAGCCGACGCAGGCTCCGATGAGCACCGCCGAGATGAGAAGGGCGAGATTGAAGTACTCCGCCGCGGCAATTCGCGTGACGAGGATGTAGGTATAGATGAAAAAAGCGCCGTTTGCAATGATCGCGACCCCTGCGACGAGACCGTCGAGACCGTCGATGAAATTGATCGCATTCATCACCAGCACAATGGCAAACACCGTGATAATCAGTCCGGTGTAGGAGGAGAGCACGACGACCCCTCCGACGATGGGGAGGCTCGTGAGCTGCACTCCCTGCCACGCGAGCAGCCCGGCAGCGATGATCTGCCCGGCAAGTTTCGTAACCCAATCCAGATCCCAGATGTCGTCGGCGACCCCGAGGAGCACGATCATGAGGGCCGACCCGAGGATCGCAAAGATCGGTCCCGGCTTGGCGAAGATGAGGTGGAACTGCGGCAGCTGCGACGCGACTCCAAATGCGGTGATGATACCGAGGAACATCGCAATGCCACCGAGCCGCGGTGTTGGTCGCTTGTGCACGTCGCGCTCGCGAATGGCTGGGTAGAGCCGATACTTCATACCGAGCCGGGCGATCACGGTCGCCAACACGAACGTGATTACTGCAGAGAGGCCGCCGGCACCGACATAGATGATTAGCCTCACGCTGCGGGCTCCGGTGGTGCTGCGGGCTCCGGTGACGACGGGAGACGCGCAAGCACTTCGTCGATCTGGGCCTCGGTGATCACTCCGTGGCGCACGATGTGCAGCGTCCCGCCCTCGGTCAGCAGGCCCGTCGCATCGATGATCGTCGAACCGAGTCCGGTTGCTTCGTAGTCGAGGCCGACCTCTCCGCCGTCGAGGTAGACCTCGACGCTGGCGCCCAGCATCCGCTCGGCTTCCTGTGCGGTGCGAGCCGCTGTTTCTCCCGTGAGGTTGGCCGATGAGACGGCGAGCGGGCCCGTCTCAGAGAGCAGCTCGAGGGCGATCCTGTTGTTCGGCATCCGTAAGGCGACGGTGCCCCCGGTCTCGCCGAGATCCCAGTCGAGAGAGGGGTTCGCCGGCAGGATCACGGTGAGTCCCCCTGGCCAGAAAGCGGCTACGAGAGCGCGAACTTCCGGCGGCACTGTCGCAGCGAGGGCATCAAGGGTCGGGATGCCCGGAATCAACACCGGCGGAGGCGACTGCCGGGTGCGACCCTTAGCGTCGAGCAGGCGCTGCACCCCGTAGGTGTTGAACGGGTCGACCGCCAGGCCGTACAGCGTGTCGGTCGGCAGCACTACGAGTTCGCCCCGGCCGATGGCGACCCGTGCGAGTCGCATGCCGGTGAGAAGCTGGTCCTGCTCCGAGCAGTTGTAGATGGTCGCCATATCGCTAGACATCTTACTTCGGAGTCTCTGGCTGGCCCTGCGATGTATGGTCCGACGCTGCAGCCTGAGACACTTGTGTGACCGGTAGGAGCCCTGTGGACCTGTATTTCTTCGATTTCGACAAGACCCTGTACGCCTACGATTTTCGAATGCGATTGCCCACCCTCAGCCTCGTTACGGGTGCGAGCCAGTACCACCTCGCCAAGACCTGGTGGGCCGGTGGCTATGAGGAGCGAGCGGAGGCCGGTGAGTGGCCGAGCTCTGCCGAATACCTCGCGGAGTTCGAGCGGGTGACTCGTTCGCGTCTCACACTAAAGAACTGGCAGGAGGCGCGCGCGCTCGCGAGCACGGTGATCCCTTCCAGCGTCGATGCCCTGCGGCGAGCATCCACTCTCGGCACTGTCTCCCTGCTCTCTAACAATCCGTCGCCGTTTGCCGAGTCCCTCCCGGTGCTCGCTCCGGATGTCACCGCGATCGTCGGTGAAAATCGACTCGTCAGCTGCCAGTTGGGTGTCCGTAAACCCGATGCGCGGATCTTCGAGCTCGCCCTCGCGCGTTACGGAGCCCGGCCCGAGGACACCTTTTTCGTCGACGACTCTGCCGGCAATATCGAGGGGGCGCGCGCGCTCGGCATCCACAGCCACCAGCTCGCCTAGTTGAAGGGCGTGCCGCAGACCGACGCGCTGGATGAGGCGATCACCCGCTTCGCAAGCCGGAGCGCCTAATGCTGCTATTCATCTTCGACATGGACGAAGTGCTTTACGGCTACGACTGGCAGCGACGGATGGCCGGTATGACCGAGCTCACCGGTTTGTCACTCGAACAGTTGCGGGAACGATGGTGGCACGAGGCGGGGGAGATGGCCGCGGAGGCCGGTGGTTTTGCGGACGCCGAGATCTACCTCGCCGCCTTCAATGATGCGATCGGGGTCGAGGTGTCCGAAGCGGACTGGGTACGCATTCGTGGCGCGGCGATGGAACCGTGGCGAGACTCGATCGCCGCCGTCCGGCGCGCCGCCGAATTCGGCCAGGTGACACTTCTCACAAATAATGGGCCGTTGACCGGCAAATACCTGCGCCAACTCGCGCCCGAACTCGTCTCGGTCTTCGGGGATCACCTCTTCACCTCCTCCGACTACGGGGCGCGCAAGCCCGAACCCGAGGTCTTCTGGGCCGTGCTCGCGCGATATGGAATCGACCCGCGGGACGCCTTCTTCGCCGATGACATGCGGGAGAATATCGACGGAGCACTGAGCATCGGTATCACCGCCCACCATTTCACGGATGCCCCCGCGCTCCTCGCCGCCATCGAAGCCTTCGTGGCCGCGCGCGAGGACTGAGAATCCTCGAACAGGCGGCCTATGGGCAGTTGAGTCGCTGGCCCGTGGGCAGCACCGGGCTCGTGTGACTCTGCCGGCCGTTTCGACCCGCCCCCCCTTCCCCCGCGCTACCCCGAGTGACACGTGCGCCCGAAGGTTCGGGCGCACGTGTCACTCGGGGTAGCAGAGTCGGCATCCAGCCACTCACAACATCGTTGGTTCGCGCGGACTCCACAGGTTTGGCACCAGGAACGCGCTGGCAGTCGCTCATGCTGCACGGTAGCGGCATGACCTCTCCGCTCGATCTGCTCTCCTCCCACCTGGTGCTCCTGCGTGAAACACTCACCCCCGGCGAACGACGCGCACTCTTTCGAAGCGCAGAGCGTGGCCGACTCGTCCGTCTCCGCCCTGGTGTCTATCTCCCCACCGATATTTGGAGCCACCTCAGCGCAGAGGATCAGTACCTTGCTCGGATCGCCGCCGCAATCGCTGTGGAACCGGGTCCACTCATCCTGTCCGGTCTCTCCGCTGCAGCTCTCTGGCAACTGCCGTTCATCGGCAGTCCCCCGATACGTCCCAAAATAATATCGGGTACCGCGAATGGAGGCCGTTCGGCTGGTTCGATCGTCAGGCACGGAATCGACCCGCCGGCTTCTGTGGTCGACTTCGGTCCCTTCGCGGTCACGAGTCTCAGTCGCACCCTTGTGGATGTCGCCCGAACCGCGTCTTTTGAGGCGGCGGTTGCCATGACCGATTTCAGCCTCCGACTCCCTCAATCGGGCGAAGCAGGTCCCCGTGCCGCCAGGATGACGAAGGAGGCACTCGAAGAGGAACTCGAGGCACTTCTTCCGACAACGGGCCACGCACGCGCACCCGCGGTGAGGGAATTTGCGAATGGTCTTTCGGGGTCTGTCGGTGAGTCAGTGAGCCGGGTGAACATCCAGCGCCTCGGGTTTCCGCCTCCGGAGCTGCAGGTCGTATTCATCGACGAGAAAGGTGCCATGGAGGTGGACTTCTGGTGGATCGACGTGCGGGGAATCGGAGAATTCGATGGCGAGGGCAAATACATCAGAACCGAGTACACCCACGGACGGACTACCGCACAGGTCGTCATTGACGAGAAGAATCGCGAGAATCGACTTCGTGCGCAGAGCACCATAGTCAGCCGATGGGACTGGCGGGAGGCTCGATCACGTCCCGCTCTCCGAGCCAAGCTACTGTCGCTGGGGCTTCGACCCATCCGCCGCGCCCGCGAGTGACACTCGCACCCAAAAAGCCGGCGCAAGTGTCACTCACGGGTGCATTGGAAAGTTACGCAAGGGCCGGTACCGCGTACGAACGGGGCTGGCGTGACGGCTCGGAACGTCCGTGTTGCGTCGTCGAAGGCCGAGTCCGCCGAGCTCAGCGCAGGGCGGTTGTCGCGCGGTCGCGCCCGAGGAAGTCAGGATGGGTGGCAATCGCGCGCCATCCGTCGGCAGAGAGTATGTGCGTTATCGCGGCGGCCTGCAACTCGCCGTGCTCGAGAACGAGTGTGCCGCCCGGGTGCAGAAGGCGCCGTGCCGTCTGCGAGACCTGGCGCACGACATCCAACCCGTCGTCGCCGCCGTAGAGAGCGTGCTCGGGATCGAAGAGCCGCACCTCCGGGTCACGCGGGATGGCGCCCAGCGGGATGTATGGAGGGTTCGAGACGACGACCGCGACCGTACCATCGAGCCCGGGCAGGGCCGAGCCCAGGTCGATGAACACGGCACGAGCATTGTCAGCGCCGCTCTCGCGGAAGTTCTGAAGCGTCCAGATGAACGCCTCGGGCGAGTTCTCGACGCCGTAGACCAAGGCGTGCGGTACCTCGGTGGCGAGAGCCAGCGCGATCGCACCGCTACCCGTGCCGAGGTCGATTCCAATCGGCTCGGGACCCGCCGCCGCACGCAAGGCGTCGATGGCGAACTGGGCGACCTGTTCAGTCTCGGGACGCGGCACGAAAACCCCCGGCCCGACCGCGAGCTCGAGCGAACGGAACGGCGCCCGACCGGTGATGTGCTGGAGGGGCTCGCGAGCCGCGCGACGCTCCACGAGTGCAGCGATCGTAGCCACATCAGCGGCAGTCACGGTGGTGCCGGTGATGGCCTTCGCCTGCACGCCCCCTCGGCTCATCCCGAGCACGAAGCCGATCAGCAGCTCGGCATCCACATCCGGCGAAGGCACGGCGGCCCGCGCAAGCAGGTCGACGGCACGCGCGAGCACGGTCGTGATGGTGGGGAATTCGGCGGCGATCATGGCGTGGAACGGGGCGAAACTAGTCGACGTCGCCGGCGAGTGCTTCGAGCCGAGCCTCTTCATCGGCCTCGATATCGGACTGGATCACCGGCTCGAGAGCTCCGTTCATCACGGCGTCGAGGTTATAGGCCTTATAGCCCGTGCGGTGGTCGGCGATGCGATTCTCGGGGAAATTGTAGGTGCGGATGCGCTCGGACCGGTCCATCGTGCGGATCTGGCTCTTGCGCACGACGGATGCAGCGGCGTCGATCTCCTCCTGCTGGCGCGCGAGCACACGTGCCCGAAGCACCCGCATTCCGGCCTCGCGGTTTTGCAGCTGCGACTTCTCGTTCTGCATCGCCACCACGATCCCGGTGGGGAGGTGGGTGATGCGCACAGCGGAGTCGGTGGTGTTCACGGACTGGCCTCCCGGGCCGCTTGAGCGGTAGACGTCGATCTTGAGATCGTTTTGGCTGATCTCGACCTCTTCTGGCTCATCCACTTCGGGAAAGACAAGCACGCCCGCCGCCGAGGTGTGAATACGTCCCTGTGACTCGGTCGCCGGTACACGCTGGACGCGGTGCACGCCGCCCTCGTACTTGAGATGAGCCCAGACGCCCTCCGCCGGATCCGTCGAGTTGCCCTTGATCGCGAGCTGCACATCCTTGATGCCGCCGAGGTCACTCGAGGTCTGCTCGATGATCTCGGTCTTCCACCTCTTGGACTCCGCGTAGTGCAGGTACATGCGAAGGAGGTCGCCGGCGAACAGCGCAGACTCGGCCCCTCCCTCCCCCATCTTGATCTCCATGATCACGTCGCGACCATCGTTCGGATCGCGCGGGATGAGCAGCCGGCGAAGGCGCTCCTCCATTACGTCGAGTTCGGCCTTGATGTGCGGAAGCTCCTCGGCGAACGACGCGTCGTCCGCCGCCATCTCGGTCGCAGCCTCAAAATCGTCCGTGAGGGCGATCCACCGGTTGTAGGCGTCGACGATCCGGCTCAGCTCGGCATAGCGTCGATTGACCTTCTTCGACTTGGCTGGGTTGGAGTGGAGTTCGGGGTCAGCGAGCTGCTCCTGCAGATCCGCATGCTCGACCAGCAGTGTTTTCACCGACTCGAATATGCCAGAGTCTGCCATC
>JAYTTG010000142.1:0-2177 GCA_043745175.1 Microbacteriaceae bacterium | reverse complement strand
CCGAGGTTGGCTCGCAGCCACGACAGCGTGAGACCGGAGTCGATGATGTCTTCCACGATGAGCACCTTTCGGCCGTGCAGGTCGGTGTCGAGGTCCTTCAGAATGCGCACGACACCGGATGACTCGGTGCCAGAGCCGTAGGACGACACAGCCATCCAGTCCATCTCGATCGGAAGCGTGAGCTCCCTGGCGAGGTCGGCCATCACCATCACCGCGCCACGCAGCACCCCCACGAGTAACAGCCGTTCGCCCACATAGTCCGTCTCGATTTGACGGGCCAGTTCGGCGATCTTGTCGTGGATCTCCTGCTCAGTGATGAGCACACTCTCGAGGTCATCGGCGATATCGCTGTATTCCATGGATCTATTCTTTCACCGGGGCAGCTGTCGGTCGACCTCCGCTGTCACCGGCTTCCCGTCAGGGCGCATCGAACGAAACTTCAGCAGCCCGCCCGCCCGCTCGGCCCTGATGCCCGGGAGATCGATGGCGCCCTGCCCGTGCCAGTGGGTGACCAGGCGAGACACCTCCAGTGTCTGCGAATGGCTGAGGCTCACCCCGAACTCCGCAAGCAGCGTGGCACGGATGATCCGTTGCCTCAATGCCGGTGGGTTGTGTTCGAGCGCCCGCGCGGCGAGCGAAATCCCCGCCTCCGCATGCTCGGCCAGTTCCTCAAGCTGATCCGCGGCGAACTGGTCGAGCGCATCGGTGTCTTCCCGCGCCAGGTCCGCGGTACGAGCGAGCGCCTCGGCGAATCCCGGACCCAGCTCGCGTTCGAGGAGTGGAAGCACGATTTTGCGCACGCGCACCCGGGCGAATCGCTTATCGTCGTTCTGCGGATCGTTCCACGGCTGCAGTCCGGAGTCGGCGCAGAATTTCACGGTCGTCGACCGCCGAATCTGGATGAGCGGTCTCAGATAGATGCCGGATGACGCCGCCATGCCCTTGATGCTTCCCAGACCGCTCCCCCGGGCGAAACCGAGCAGGACCGACTCGGCCTGATCGTCGAGGGTGTGTCCGAGAAAGACTGCCGTTGCACCGGTCTCCCGCATCGCCTCCGCGAGTGCCGCGTAGCGCGCGTCGCGGGCGGCAGCCTCCGGCCCACCAGCCGTTCCGACGGTGACGGTCTTCACGATGACCGGGTCGAGCCCGAGCTCGCGAGCTTGCTGGGCAGCCCGAGCCGCGACATCCGCCGAAGCCGGTTGAAGGCCGTGGTCTACTATTACGGCGCCAGCTCGGATGCCCGCCCGGCCCGCCTCGAAGGCGGTCGCAGCGGCAAGCGCGAGTGAGTCCGCTCCCCCGCTGAGAGCCACCAACACCCCGCCGGCCTCGCTCTCATCCCCTGCGGTGTTGGCATCCCCTGCGGTGTCGGCATCCCCCGCCGTACCCGCACTCACGGCGCTCCCTGCACGAAATGCAGGACTGCCCGTTGCTGGAGTCGAGTCAGAGGCCTCGCCTGCAACAGTGGTCACACGATGTCCTGCATTTCGAACGGGCGGGCGAGAAGGAACCGCGCCAGCAGGCGCCAGCGGCTTGGCGCCGCCCGGGAGGAGGCGTGCGCGCACTGCCGAGCGCACATCGGCGATCGCGGGGGTCAGTCGGGGGCGGGTGGTCATCCGATAACGTTATTGCGTCATCCACCAAACTTTAGGAGCGCTCCTTATGGCCAGCTACGACGCGATCATCGAGATTCCCAAGGGCAGCAAGAACAAGTACGAGGTGGATCACGTCACCGGCCGCGTCTTTCTCGACCGGGTGCTCTTCACCGGCTTCGTCTACCCGACCGACTACGGCTTCTTCGAGAACACCCTCGGCCTCGACGGCGATCCGGTGGACGTGCTCGTGCTGTTGGACTACCCGCTCTTTCCCGGTGTTGGGGTCAAGGTGCGCCCCGTCGGTGTCTTCAACATGACGGATGACGGTGGCTCAGACGCAAAGGTGATCGCGGTGCAGGCGAAGGACCCGCGCTGGTCGTGGATCCAGGACGTTGACGACATCCCGGAGTACACCCGCAAGGAGATCGAGCACTTCTTCGAGCATTACAAAGACCTTGAGCCCGGCAAATGGGTCAAGACCGAAGGCTGGGGCAATGCGGCCGAAGCCGAGGCCATCGTGCAGGCCGGCATCACGAAGCTCGCCGACGAGGGCTCTCACTAGACCACCACCCCGCTGGCCCGGGT
>JAYTTG010000141.1:0-2183 GCA_043745175.1 Microbacteriaceae bacterium | reverse complement strand
CCCGAGCCCACTCCACCACGAGCGGCACGCGCTCGGGATCGTGAGTGCGCTCGAGAGTTGCAAGCACGTGTGGCACGGCCGACTGCATGCCGAACGACACGCGAGTGAAACCCGCGCCAGAGAGCGAACGAAGGTAGGCGGCATCCACCGAGTCGGGGTTAGCCTCGGTCGTGATCTCGGCCCCATCCACCAGTCCCCAGGTGTCTACGACCGCCGCGAGCATCGCCGCGAGATCGCTGACGGGAAGCATCGTGGGAGTTCCGCCGCCGAAGAAGACGGTGGATACCTGCCGGGCAGGCAACTCGGCGCGACGCATCACCTGACGGGCAAAAGCGAGCTCCGCGATCGCCTGTCCGGCGAAATCCGTGCGCTTCGCTCCGCGCAACTCGTCTGAGGTGTAGGTGTTGAAATCGCAGTATCCACAGCGAACCCGGCAGAACGGCACGTGGAGGTAGACCCCAAAGTTGCGCTCGGCCGCACCAACGGAGACTGATGCCGGCAGCGCGCCGTCCGGGGGCGCGGGATCAGCGAGCGGGAGAGCGCTCGGCATCAGGCTCCCGAGGCTGGTGGAAGTACACCGGAGAGTGACTCAAAATACCGACGCGTGTAATACAGCTGGGAGAGCCGGAGCACCGGGTAGACGATCCACCAGAGGGCATTCGCGGGACGGGAGAAAGCGCTGATCTCCAGCCAGACCGAGCCGTCTTCCGTTTGCTCGACGATAAACGATTCTTCGCCACTCTCGGGATGCCCCGGAAGGGTACCGTAGGCGAAGCCTTTGCGATTCAGATCGTCTACGACATAGACGACGCGCGCCGGTGCGGTGACGCGGAAGGGGCCGAACGGGATCCCGAGCACTACTGAGTCCCCCGGCACGATGAAGGGGACGCCGTCTGGCCCAAAGACGATCTCATCAGCAGCAAGCGCCGTGGTGATCGGAGCGCCGGCCTCATCGAAGGCGACCGGGACGTAGGTCTGGTCGCTAACCGCGGCCGGGACATCCGCGACGTCGATGTGGAATCCGCTGTTTCGCTGGATGCCCCACGACATCACCTCGTTCCAGGCATAGTCCCACCGCGCATCGCCGTGCCCGATCCGGGTGCGCTGTCGGAATGGACGATACCCGGCGGGAGACTTGGCCAACAGATCGGACGACTGGGTCGCACCCACGGTCGCGTACGTCACCGCCCGCTCCCAGAGCGGCAACTTCGCGGACAACTAAGAACGACTGATCATCGGAACGGATGGGGCGGGCATGGCCCGATTCTACCGGCGCCGCGCCCGCCTTACCGCCTCGATCAGGGCTCCTGGCTAGCTGAGAGAACGGCTCGGCACCCGACCCGATCCCGCAAGCTGGTCGGCGTCGAGGGCGAAGAGGTCGCGCGATCCCCCGGTGGCAGCGCCAAACAGGCCGGCGGACTGGGGAAGAAGCTGCTCGGCATAAAACCTCGCGAGCACAAGCTGGGTGTCCGCGAGGTCGGCATCACCCGTTGACGCGCCGGCGAGAGCCGAGCGCGCCATCAGCCAGCCACCCACGGTAAGTCCCCACATGCGCAGATACGGTGACGAGCCGGCGAGCACGGCGTTCGGGTCGGACTGGCCGGTACGAAGCATCCATCCGGTCGCTGCCTCTAGCGAGTCAAGCTGAGTACGCAACTGCACGCGGATGCTGGCGAAGTCATCTCCAGCTGCGGCAAGCTCCGCATCGATCTCACGCATCGTCGCGATGAACTCGAGGAAGGATGCGCCGCGGCGCACGGCGAGCTTGCGGCCCACAAGATCGGCGGCCTGGATGCCGTTAGTGCCCTCGTAGATCGGCGTGATCCGGACATCGCGGAAGTGCTGGGCCGCACCCGTCTCTTCGATGTAGCCCATGCCGCCGTATACCTGCACGGCGAGTGAGGTGAGCTCCACCCCGAGGTCGGTGCCGAACGACTTGCTGATCGGGGTGAGTAGTCCCACGATCTCGGCCGCCCGCACCCGCGCCGCTTCATCGGTGCTGTGGGTACTGAGGTCGATCTGAACCGCGTTGAAGAGCACGAGACGACGCAGGGCAGAGAGATAGGCCTTCTGCGTCATGAGCATGCGACGAACGTCGGGGAAGTCGATGATGGGCGAGTCCACTGTGGCACCGATCGCCTTGCCCTGTTTGCGCTCCTGGGCGTAAGCGAGAGAGCCCTGGT
>JAYTTG010000140.1:0-2184 GCA_043745175.1 Microbacteriaceae bacterium | reverse complement strand
CCAAGGTAGTCGAGCAGCTCGCGCTCGAAACGCAGCACGTCTTCGACGGCGACCTCGTCGAGCTTGCCGTTCGTACCGGCCCAGATCGACACGACCTGTTCTTCGACAGGATACGGGGAGTACTGCGGCTGGCGCAGAAGCTCGGTGAGCCGGGCGCCGCGGGCGAGCTGGCGGCGGCTGGTGGGGTCGAGGTCGGAGGCGAACATCGCGAAGGCCTCGAGCGAGCGATACTGGGCGAGCTCGAGCTTGAGCGTGCCGGAGACCTTCTTGATCGACTTGACCTGCGCGTCGCCACCGACTCGCGAGACCGAGATTCCCACGTCGACTGCTGGACGCTGGTTGGCGTTGAAGAGGTCGGACTGCAGGAAGATCTGGCCGTCCGTGATCGAGATCACGTTGGTCGGGATGTACGCCGAGACGTCATTGGCTTTGGTCTCGATGATCGGCAATCCGGTCATCGATCCCGCGCCGAGCTCGTCGGAGAGCTTCGCACAACGCTCGAGCAGGCGAGAGTGAAGGTAGAACACGTCGCCGGGGTACGCCTCGCGCCCCGGGGGACGACGCAGGAGCAGTGATACGGCGCGGTAGGCCTCGGCCTGCTTGGAGAGGTCGTCGAAAATGATCAGCACGTGCTTGCCGCCGTACATCCAGTGCTGGCCGATGGCCGAGCCGGTGTATGGGGCGAGGTACTTGAAGCCGGCGGGGTCGGAGGCCGGAGACGCCACGATTGTCGTGTACTCCATTGCTCCGGCATCCTCGAGGGCGCCCTTCACCGAAGCGATGGTCGAGCCCTTCTGGCCGATCGCCACGTAGATGCAGCGCACCTGCTTGGTGGTGTCGCCGGAATCCCAGTTGGCCTTCTGGTTGATGATCGTGTCGATCGCGATGGCCGTCTTGCCGGTCTGGCGGTCACCGATGATGAGCTGGCGCTGTCCGCGACCGATCGGGATCATGGCATCGATCGCCTTGATGCCGGTCTGCATCGGCTCATGCACGCTCTTACGCTGCATCACGCCCGGTGCCTGCAGTTCGAGGGCACGACGGCCCTCGCTCGCGATCTCACCGAGGCCATCGATCGGGGCGCCGAGCGGGTCGACGACGCGACCGAGGTAGGCGTCACCCACCGGCACCGAGAGAACCTCGCCGGTGCGGGTGACCTCGAGGCCCTCCACGATCCCGGCGAACTCGCCCAGTACGATCACTCCGATCTCGTTCTCGTCCAGGTTTTGGGCAAGGCCGAGGGTGCCGTCCGCGAACTTGATGAGCTCGTTGGCCATCACGCCGGGTAGACCCTGCACGTGGGCGATTCCGTCGGCTGCGTCGATGACGTAGCCGACCTCGGTCGTCGATGCAGACGCGGGGTCGTACGACTTGACGAAGTCCTTGAGCGCGTCGCGGATCTCGTCCGGGCTGATCGTGAGGTCTGCCATTTCGGTTGTTTCCTTGTCTTCGCGAAGCTGTCCGGCTTCGGGGGGTCTGTGTGGGTGGCGCTGGTCGCCGAGGGGAGGGGGAGAATTATCCCGCGAGCTGAAGTCGGAGATCCTTGAGCTTTGATGCGACGCTGTCATCGATGACCGTGTCACCGACCTGTACGCGAAGCCCGCCAATGAGCGCAGGATCGACGACCAAGTTGAACTTGAGCGCTCGCCCAAACTTGGCGGCGAGTCCCTTCTGCAGGCGCTCGAGCTGCACAGCGCGTATCGGCGTGGCACTCGTGATCGTGGCGACGGCCAGCCCGGCCTGGTCAGCGACAACGGATGCCGCGGTGCGAAGCAACTCGCCGATACGACGCCCGCGCGGCTGCTGCATCAGGTGACGGACGATGGAGAGCGTCTGCGGTGAAACTTTCTTGGCGAGGAGCGCCTCGACGAGAGCCACCTTCGACTCTGCACTTCCGAGCTTGCTGCTCACCGCCAATTCGAGCTCGGAGTCCGACGAAACAGCCGTGCCGAACGCGAATAATTCGGCATCGATGTTGACAGAAGCCGGTGCGGAATCCGCCGCGGCGCGCAGCCCGAGTTCTTCTATGCCAGCGAGCAGGTCGTCGGTGTTCGACCAACGGTGCGAGACCACTGTGCCGAGCAGGCCGAGGGTCTCGGGGCTCAGATTGGTGCCGAAAACGGCCGCGAGGATTGCCTGCTTCTGCGCGGCATCCGTCGCGGTGTCCGACAGCATCGAGGTGAG
>JAYTTG010000139.1:0-8034 GCA_043745175.1 Microbacteriaceae bacterium | reverse complement strand
CCGGTACCGTGCCAGCTGACCTCGAGTCCCATGCGCCCGAAACGCTGCTTGACCGACTCGAGGGTGGTGCCGAGCGCGGTCTCTTCGACCGGTTCGAGCTTGTAGACACCGGAGGACTGCGGCACAGGCGTCGCCCCGAGTCGCAGCTGGCGCAGCAATCGGGCATCCTCGCTCGCCTGTTGCTGCAGCGCGGAAGCGGCGACACCGACGCCTGAGTGGGCCAAAAGGGTGAGAGTCGCGAGCACAGTGTCGTGCAACAGTCGTGCGCCCTGGCGGCGCTGCGCCTCGGTCTCACTTGCCTGACGCTCTGCGCGATGAGCGCGGCCGATGCTATAGATGCGACGAGCGGCACGCGGGATGCTCGCAGAGAGCCAGGAACCGAAGACAGCGGCGAGAACCCAGCCGGTGACGATCTCGGCATCCTGCACCGAGACGGTACCGGGGATCGCGAGTTCGGCGAGAACGACCGTGGCGATGAACCCGACGACGAGCAGGATGAGGCGGCCGGTACTGGCGGTGAGCACCACCGCGAACGATGCGATCGCCCCCGCGGCAAGAGGCACGATAGCCGTACCAAGGGAGGGACTCGCCTGTGACTCACCGGGAAGCTGCACGACCACGAGGATGCCAAGTCCAGAAAGCATGCCGAGCACGATCCAGACGAGCGATTGGTTGACGCCGACCCGGTACAGGCTGACGGTGAGCACTATGAATAAGGGAAGGGCGGAAAGCAGCGTTGTCAGATGCAGCACTCCCGGAACCGAAAAACAGAGGAGGGCCACGGCCGTCGAGCCGAGCCCAATGAAACGGGCAGATCGCTGCAGAAGCCGATCCCGCTCCTTGGCGATGAGTTCCACAGAGTAATGGTCACACATCGACGCCCCTAACGGGGGAAGGACACCGCGCGCGACACGCCCAGCGGACCCGTGGTTACTCCGGGGTGAGCCAGCCCTCGCGAATACCGTGTCGCCTGAGGAGGATCTTGGTGCCGAGATCGATACCGATGTCGCGGTATTTGCGACGCGCTCGTTTGATGTACGACTTGACAGTCTCTTCGGTGGTTCCCATGTCGCCGGCGACTTCGCGGATCGATCGTCCGGAGGCGTAGAGCATGATTGCACGCAGTTCCTGACGACCGAGACCCGGCTCTAGGGTCTTGCCGTCACTGGAGAGAGCACCGGCGAGCGAGCGGTTTTCGTAGCGCTTGCCGGCTGCCGCAGATTGGATCGCCCGAACCAGCTCGTCGGCCGACTCTGTCTTCGGAACGAAGGCGAGCGCACCCGCCCTGATCGCCCCGTGGATCGACGAGGGCTCCGCATGTCTACTCATGACGATGGTGCTCGAGCCGGCGGCGCTGAGTGCTCGCACCTTGGCTCCGATCGAGACGTTGTCATCGAGGTTGAGATCCAACACGACGACGTCGACCGGAAACTCCGAGTTCGCCAGCAGGGCTTCCCAGCTCGATTCGCCGATGGCGACGTGAATGCCGTGACGACGCGCATGGAGATGGGCGACGAGTCCATCCACTACGAGCCGGTGATCATCGACGATCGCGACCCGGATGAGCGCGGACTTCTCTCGCTTATTGATCATTGGCTCCGGCTTTCCCCCGTGGGATGCGCTTGCTCGGGTGCCAGCACAGACCACTCTGTACACCCAGCATAGCCACGGTGACAGTCGCTCGGGTGCGGAAGTGGTGCCCTATGAGCCGAGCAGGCGAGCGAGTTGCGGACCGACGAGATCGTCTTCGATCAGAAAGCCATCGTGACCGAACTCCGAGTGAATGACGACAGCGTGACCGTCGTCGATGTTGCCAGAGACCCCCGCCGCGATAGTCACCTGGTCGGCCAGGGGGAAGAGTCGATCGCTATCGATGCCGAGCACCACATTGCGAGCGGTCACGCGGGAGAGGGCAGCAGCGACTCCGCCGCGGTCGCGGCCGATGTCGTGCGAATTCATCGCCTGCACGAGCAGCACATAGCTGTTGGCATCGAACCGACGCGTGAACTTGTTGCCGTGGAAGTCGAGATAACTCTCTACCGCGAATTTACCCTCTGCACCGAGGGGGCTGACGCTCGACTGCCAGCTGCGCTCGAACCGGTCGTTCAGCTCGGTGGGCGAGCGGTAGTTGAGGAGGGCCATTCGCCGCGCCAGGGCGAGACCTCGGTACGGGCCCTCACCATCCGCGCCCTCGTAGTAGTCGCCGCCGCCAAAACGAGGATCCATCTGTATGGCCTCGATCTGCACGGAATTGAGCGCGATTTGGTCGGCGCTGGAGATGGTGGGGGCGGCGATCACGGCCACACGATCGAGCCGACCAGGATGGCCGATCGCCCACTCGAGCGACTGCATACCTCCCATCGATCCGCCGACCACTGCCGCCCAGCGGGTGATTCCGATGGCATCCGAGAAGGCGACCTGCGCCGATACCTGGTCGCGGACCGTCAGATAGGGGAAACGCGCCCCCCATTCGCGCCCATCAGGGGCAAGAGAGGCCGGACCGGTACTGCCCTGGCAGCCCCCGAGCATATTCGGGGCCACGACGAACCAGCGATCCGTGTCGATGTCCTTGCCCGGGCCGACGATGCCCGACCACCACCCGGCGGTGGGATGCCCCGGTCCGGCAGTACCGATCAGGTGGCTGTCACCGGTGAGCGCGTGGAGCACCAGGATCGCATTGCCGTGATCGGCGTCGAGTTCGCCCCAGGTCTCGTAGGCGATGCGACCAGAGGGAATACCGCCTCCTCGCTCGAACTGCTGGGCGCCGATGGAGACGAACAGCCGGTCACCCGGGTGATCGCCTTCTCGCCAGGCACCCGTGGCCGGAGGCTTACCGATGATCGATCGCGTGTTGGCTTCAGTGACGAAGCTCGATGGGACCGTGTCCTCGGATGTCTGCCAATCCATATCGAAACAAGTATCTCAAGGTTTTGAGAGACCGGATCGATTGTTACTGTTCACGCACTGCTGGTCGAGTAGCTCACGGGTGTTCGCTACTCGACCGGCGGGGGAGCGCTAGGCGCTCTGTGCTGCCTTGGTCACAGCGCGGGCTGCAGCGAGACCCTCCGAGAGGTCGGCGATGATGTCGGCGATGTTCTCGAGTCCGACCGAGAGGCGCACGAGTCCTGGCGTGACACCGGAAGTGAGCTGCTGCTCCGGGGTGAGCTGCGAGTGGGTTGTCGACGCCGGGTGGATGATGAGGCTGCGCACGTCCCCAATGTTGGCGAGGTGGCTGAACAGGGTGACGCTGTCGACCAGGGCCGCTCCGGCATCCACTCCGCCCTTGAGCTCGAAGGAGAGCACCGCGCCGACGCCCTTGGGCGCGTACTTATTCGCCAGTGCGTACCACGGACTCGAGGGGAGTCCCGAGTAGTTCACCGAGGCGACATCGTCGTTGTCATCGAGCCATTCGGCAACGGCCTGGGCGTTCTGCACGTGGCGCTCGATGCGCAGGCTCAGGGTCTCGATACCCTGGATAAGCTGCCAGGCGCTCGCCGGGGCGATGGCCGCGCCGAGGTCACGCAGGCCCTGCACCCGCGCTTTGATGATGTACGCAATGGCGTCGCCGAGCACGGTGGTGTAGCTGGCGCCGTGATAGGAGGGGTCAGGCTCCGTCAGGCCGGGGAACTTCTCGATGTTCTTCGACCAGGCGAACTTTCCACCGTCCACGATGACACCGCCGATCACAGTGCCGTGGCCGCCGAGGAACTTGGTGGCGGAGTGCACGATGATGTCGGCTCCGTGCTCGAACGGGCGAATGAGGTACGGGGTCGCGATCGTGTTGTCAACGATGAGTGGAACTCCGTTGGTGTGTGCGACATCTGCCACCAGTGCGATGTCCAGGATGTTGATCTTCGGGTTTCCGATGGTCTCGGCGAAGAAGAGTTTCGTGTTCGGGCGAACGGCGGCCGCCCACTCGTCGGCGTCATCCTGGTCTTCGACGAAGGTGGTGTCGATACCGAGTTTTTTGAGCGTGTACTTGAACAGGTTGTAGGTGCCACCGTAGATGGAAGAGGATGACACGATGTGGTCGCCGGCCTCAGCGATGTTCAGCACGGCAAGCGTTGCCGCAGCTTGCCCGGAGGCGAGGAGAAGGGCTGCGGTGCCACCCTCAAGCGCGGCAACACGCTCTTCAACGACGTTCTGGGTCGGGTTTTGGATGCGCGTGTAGATGTTGCCGAACTCGGCGAGGGCGAACAGGTTCTTTGCGTGTGCTGAGCTGTTGAAGACGTACGACGTTGTCTGGTAGATCGGGGTCGCTCGAGCATTTGTCACGGGATCCGGTGCGGCGCCGGAATGGATTTGCTTGGTCTCGAATTTCCAGTCGGCCGAATTATCGCTCATGAATATCTCCTCAAAAGTGGCGCGAGCGGGGTAATCACTCGCAGCAGAAAGTTTAGGCAGGTCACCACCGCCGATCAATGGGGCCCGACATGCTTCGTAACAGACGGTGGGCCCGTAGTCAAGGCGGTTATGCCCGGCAACCAGTCATGCGAGAGTAGTCACGTGTCATCAATCCGTCTGTTCATTCTGGGCTCGCTCGACGAACGAGGTCCGATGCACGGCCACGGTCTGCTGCTCCTTGCCGAGGAGGAACACATCGACCTGTGGACCGACTTCGCTTCGAGTGCCGTTTACGGGGCAATCAAGCGGCTCGCCATGGAGGGACTCATCACCGGTGAGCGTGTCGAGAAGCACGGCAACTACCCGGAACGGCAGGTCTATCGCATCAGCGATACGGGGCGCTTGGCGCTCGATGACCTGCGCAAGCAAGGTCTCACCGAGATCATCATCAAGTCCGATCCGCTCGACCTCGCCCTCACCCGGCTCGACCCGGACCGACTGGATGAGCTCCCCACGGTTCTCGGAGAACGTCTCGCGACCCTGCGGCAGACTCTCGCCGACAACGAAACGCACCTCGAATCGATCACCCACTTCCTCACCACCGCAGAACTCTGGGCCATGCGGCACCAGGCCTCGCGCTGGAGAGGGGAAATCAGCTGGCACGAAGATCTGCTCGCAGCTCTGCCCGTCATCATTGCGGACGAAAAGTCCCGAAAGGAACAGAAATAGTGTCTTCCGTCACCACCGCACCGAACTCGCTCGGAGTGTCGACGAAGAGGGCCTGGCAGGCTCTCGGCGTGCTTCTGATCGGTATGTTCATGTCGCTTCTCGACGCGACCATCGTGAATGTCGCACTTCCCACCATCCGCACGAGCCTCAGCGCAAACGAGGCGACGCTGTCCTGGATCATCGCCGGCTACGCTCTTGCATTCGGCCTCGTGCTGATACCGGCCGGTCGTCTGGGCGACCGCTTCGGCCATAAGTGGATCTTCGTGTCCGGTCTCGCGCTGTTCACGGTCGCGAGCCTGGCCTGTGGCCTCGCGCAGGACAGCACGCAGCTCGTCGTGGCCAGGGTGATCCAGGGACTCGCCGGGGGCATCTACCTTCCGGCCGTGACCGCGTTCATCCAGTTGCTGTTCACCGGCAGGACCCGCGGCACCGCATTCGCCGTCATGGGCGCCGTGATCGGCGTCTCGTCCGCGCTCGGCCCGATCGTCGGTGGCTTGCTCATCCAGGCGTTCGGCGAGAAGGAGGGCTGGCGCTACGTGTTCGATGTGAATGTGCCGATCGGCGTCGTCGCGCTGGTGGCAGCGGTTTTCCTGCTGCCGAGGGGTGCCGGGAGTAGCAGGCCATCCGGTGGCGTCGACTGGATTGGCCTCGTGCTTCTCGCGGGCGGCTTGGTCGCGATCCTGGTTCCTCTGATTGAGGGACAGACGGTCGGTTGGCCGCTCTGGACCTACCTGCTCATCGCGGGCGGTGTCGTGTTGATTCTGCTTTTCGCCCTGTGGGAGATTTCGTACACCAAGCGCGGGAACAGTCCGCTGGTGCCGCCGCACCTCTACTCGCATGCGGCGTTCACGGGCGGCACAATCCTCGCCCTGGTCTACTTCGCCGCGTTTACGAGCATCTTCTTCTCGATCTCGATCCTCTGGCAGTCCGGTCTCGGGCACACAGCGCTCGAGTCGGGCTTCGTGTCGATCCCGTTCGCAGTCGGGAGCATCCTCGGGGCGTCGCAGAGCAGTCGACTCGCACCGATTCTCGGCCGCAAGGTGCTTGTCATCGGCGTAGGGATGCTCACCGTCGGACTCGTCGCGGTCTGGCTCGTGTTGCTGTTGGTGCCGGCTGCCGACCTCACCAACTGGGACCTGCTCGGACCATTGCTCGTCGCGGGCGTGGGGAGCGGACTGTTCATCGCGCCGAATGCCCAGTTCATCGTCGCGACGGTAGATCCGCAGGAGGCCGGTGCCGCGAGCGGTGTCATCGGCACGATGCAGCGACTCGGCAGTGCTGTCGGAATCGCCGTGATCGGCAGCGTCTTCTTCGGGGCTCTCAGCGTGGCAAAGCCAACGGCGGCCCAGATCGCGGATGCAGCGAAGAAACATGGCGCAGACGGTACCCAGGCGATAAAAGCAGCCATCACCGACATCGTCCAGCACAACGTCGCTGTCGGGTTCACCCACAGCGCCGCGGCGGCGATCGCCGTGAGCGCGGCCTTCGCGCTGGTTGCATTCTTTCTGGTCTTCGCGCTGCCGAAGCGACTGAGCCAGGGCTGGGAGGCGAAGTCGACCGAGTCTGCCGGGGCGAAGTCGACCGAGTCCTAACGATCCCGCGTCGGGCCGGTCGGACCCGTTCACGCGGGACCGACCGACTTTCGCTTGTGCCAGTGCCGAGCTCGATGAACACGAGCTCGATAAACGATATGTACGCATGCCGAGGCCCGCGGGAGTGAGGAGAGAAACTACACGACCGCGCAGATGGTCTGCATCATCATCGGGGGCAGCAGGATGTCGGGACGCTGGGCCAGCGCACACCGTAGCCGCGCTACGGTGGAGGAGGGGTAGACGAGGGAGAGCAGTGATGTCACGACGCGTGGTGGTAACCGGCGCCAGTTCGGGAATCGGGGCGGCCACCGTTCGCCTGTTCCGCTCGCACGGCTGGGATGTGGTGGGCGTTGCCCGCCGCACGGACCGGCTCGAAGCGCTCGCCGCAGAAACCGGGGCCGACGTCTTCACCGCAGACGTCACCGACCAGGCCCAGGTCGACGCGCTCCGGGACTACCTCGCCGCTCTCGGGCCTATCCATGCCCTCGTCAACAACGCGGGCGGTGCCTTTGGTATGGCGTCGGTGGAAGATAGCGTGGCCGAGGACTGGGCTCGAATGTTCGAGGTGAACGTCGTCGCGGTCAAGCGTGTCACGAGCGCGCTTCTGCCGCTGTTGAGAGCCGCCGCCGGTGCACCGGATGCTGACGGTATCGCCCACGCGGACATCCTCACCGTCACCTCGATTGCCGGCCACATCGCCTACGAAGGCGGAGGCGGGTACAACGCAGCCAAGTTCGCGGCGCACGCCCTCGTGGCCGTGCTGCGACTGGAGCTCGCCGGGGAACCGATCCGGGTGCTCGAAGTGGCACCGGGCATGGTGAAGACCGACGAGTTCTCACTCGTGCGCTTCGGGGGAGACCAAGCCAGGGCGGACGCCGTCTACGACGACGTGGCCAACCCACTGCACGCCGAAGATATCGCCGAGGCGATCGTGCACTCCATCGAGCTTCCCGGCTTCGTAAACCTCGACCTCGTGACCATCAAACCGGTGGCGCAGGCGGCGCCGCATAAGGTCATCCGGGGCGTGCTCGCTCCGAAGCTGTAGCGCATCGGCTAGTCGAGCGGGGCCGTCTCCACGCGCACCGGCTCCTCGCCCGAGGCATCAGCGAAGGCGAGCTTCGGCACAAAGAACAGCAGCACGGCCGCCGCCAGTGCGCCCACCCCGCAGATAGTCCAGACGGTGAGGTAACCGCTGAGGCTCGAGGCCGTTGTGGTCGCGGCGGCGAGAACGCCCATGGCCAGCACGATGCCGAAGATCGCCGAGGCGAATGAGCCACCGATCGTCTTCGTGGTGTTGGTGAGCGCGGCCGCGATGCCTGTCTGACCGCGCGGAGCGGCGGCTGCCGCAGCCGCGGGCATCGCCCCGACG
>JAYTTG010000138.1:0-2199 GCA_043745175.1 Microbacteriaceae bacterium | reverse complement strand
TACGGCGATCGAAGGGGCGACCGCGATAGTGGTCCCCGCAGAAGGGACAGCACTGTGACCACCGACCTGTTCGGCCAGATCATCCTGGTGATTGTGATCATCATCATCGCGATTTTCGTCTTGACGATTTTGTTCCGGGCGGTGAAGATCATCCCGCAGGCGCGCGCGGGGGTCGTTGAGCGACTCGGCAAGTACCACAAGACCCTCCAACCCGGACTCAACATTTTGGTGCCATTCATCGACCGGGTGCGACCGCTCATTGACATGCGCGAACAGGTTGTCTCTTTTCCGCCGCAGCCGGTGATTACCGAAGACAACCTCGTCGTTTCGATCGACACGGTCGTCTACTTTCAGGTCACGGATGCTCGCGCCGCCACCTACGAGATCGCCAACTATCTCGGAGCAGTCGAACTGCTGACGACCACTACGCTGCGTAACGTCGTCGGAAGCCTCAACCTCGAGGAAGCACTCACCAGCCGCGACAATATCAACGGCCAACTGCGCATCGTTCTCGATGAGGCGACCGGCAAGTGGGGCGTACGCGTCGGACGTGTCGAGCTCAAGGCGATCGATCCGCCGGTCTCCATCCAGGACTCGATGGAGAAGCAGATGCGTGCCGAGCGGGACCGTCGTGCGCAGATCCTCACCGCCGAGGGCACCAAGCAGGCCGCCATTTTGCAGGCAGAGGGGTCCCGGCAGGCCGCGATTCTTGAAGCCGAGGGAGGCGCGAAGGCCGCTGTGCTTCGGGCCGAGGGTGAAGCACAGGCGATCACCACGGTGTTCCAGGCCATTCATGCCGGTGACCCGGACAGCAAACTCTTGGCCTACCAGTATCTGCAGATGCTGCCCAAGATCGCCGAGGGCGATTCGAACAAGCTCTGGATCATCCCATCGGAGCTCACCGAAGCGATCAAGAGCATCACGGCTGGCTTCGGTGCAAGCCTCGGCGGAAACACGCCAAGTCACGCTGCCGCGACCCCTCCGGCCACTCCCCCGGCGCCGCCAGCGGTGCCGAGCACTCCCCCCATGGCCCCCGCACCCATCCCCCCTGCGGATTAGGGCACTCGGCCGACAGGCGGAATCGATCGGCTCAGCGCTGGCCGACATCCGAGCACGCACGTCCGCTGTGAGTCACTGCATTCCAGTGGGTGCACTCGGGTGCTGGCTATCGCCAATGAGACGCCGCTCAGCGAAAAACCCATTGCAGGTGACGACACACGTGACGACATACATGGCGACACAATGGAGGCGAGGCGGAGGCTAGCGTGGCCGAACTGAATACGACCGTCCCAGGCGAGGGGTTCTTCGCTGGTCCGCTGCCCCGGATTCTGGCACACCGAGGCTTGGCAACGGATGCGCCGGAAAACACTCTTCTCGCCTTCCTCTCCGCGCTTGCGATCGGTGTCACCCACCTCGAGACCGACGTGCATGCGTCGGCCGACGGTGTGGCTGTCCTTAGCCATGACCCCGATCTCGCGCGCACGGCCGGAATCGCCGGGCGCATCGACGAGCTCGATTTCGACGAGCTGAACAGGGTCGATCTCGGGCATGCTCAGACCCTGCCCAGCCTCGAGGAGGCGCTCAACGCCTTCCCGGAGGCGCGATTCAACCTCGACCTCAAGTCGGATGCGGCGGTTGGGCCTGCCGTCGCGGCTATTCTCCGAACTCACGCGGTGCATCGAGTGCTCGTGACCTCCTTCGACAATAGGCGCCGGCTGCGGGCAGTGCAGGCGTTGCCGGGAGTCGCGACCTCGGCATCAGCCGTGCCGTTCGCCGGCGCGCTATTGGCTGTGAAGCTTGGCCTGGTGCCGCTCGCCCGTCGCGTTCTGCGTGACGTGCAGGCCGTGCAGGTGCCCGAGCGACTGCGAGGCGTGCGCGTGATCTCCCCGCGAACCGTTCGCCTCCTCAAGGCGGCCGGCGTTGAACTTCACGTCTGGACGATCAACGAGCCGGCGGACATGAGACGGCTCCTCGACCTGGGAGTCGACGGGCTGGTAACTGACCGGGCGGACCTCGCCCGTGAGGTGGTGAGAGCGGCTCACACCAGAGAAGAGTAGCCTGTGAGTTTGCTGGAATCGCCGCGCGATGGAAAGGTTATGCCCAGCTTGTGGGTTTATAACTGGTGATTGCATCGCGAGAGAGGACCACATAATGGCGGATCGCAGTTTGCGCGGAATGAGACTCGGATCCCAGAGTCTT
>JAYTTG010000137.1:0-8060 GCA_043745175.1 Microbacteriaceae bacterium | reverse complement strand
CCGCAGTCCAATGGCAAGACGATCAACTGGTGCCAGGTGGATGTGGGCGAGCCCGAGCCGCGCGGCATCGTCTGTGGCGCCCACAACTTCATTGTCGGAGACATGGTCGTCGTCTCGCTTCCCGGCGCGATCCTGCCCGGCCCGTTCCCCATCGCGGCCCGTAAGACGTATGGACACGTCTCCGACGGAATGATTGCCTCGGCGCGTGAGCTCGGTCTCGGGGAGGAGCACGACGGCATCCTCCGTCTCGCCTCGCTGGGTCTCGACCCCGAGGTGGGAGCGGATGCCACGGCTCTCCTCGGCCTCGACGACTGGGCCGTCGAGATCAACGTCACCCCCGATCGTGGCTACGCCTTCTCCATCCGCGGAGTCGCCCGCGAATACGCGCACGCCACCGGGGCAGCCTTCCGCGACCCCGCCCTCGCCGTCACGCCGGAGGAGGGGACGGGGTTCGATGTCGTCATCGACGACCGCGCTCCCATCCGCGGCCGGATCGGTGCCACCGTTTTCGTCACACGAGTGGTGCGGGGCATCGACGCGGGGCGCCCCACTCCGCCCTGGATGATCGCGCGACTGAGTCTCGGCGGCATCCGCTCCATTTCACTCGTCGTCGATATCACCAACTACGTGATGCTGGAGCTCGGCCAGCCGATCCACGGCTACGACCTCGATGCGCTGAGCGGCGGTCTCGTCGTGCGCCGGGCCGGGATCGGCGAAAAGATCAAGACCCTCGACAACCAGACCCGCATTCTCGACCCGCAGGATCTGCTCATCACCGACGACTCCGGGCCGATCGGTCTCGCTGGCGTGATGGGCGGAGCCTCCACCGAGATCGGCGCGACCACCACGAACGTGCTCGTCGAAGCGGCCAACTTCGATCCCGTCTCTATCGCCCGCACCGCCCGCCGCCACAGGTTGCCGAGCGAGGCCTCGCGCCGCTTCGAGCGCGGTGTCGACCCCGAAATAGCGGATGCGTCAGCGGCCCGCGTCGTCGAACTGCTCGTGCAGCTCGCCGGCGGGCAGGCCGACCCGCACGGGTCCCGCCTGTTCGATGTCGCCCCGCGCGAGCCGATCGTGCTGCCGGACGGCTACATCGTCGGTCTCGTGGGGGCCGACTACTCGGATGTCGAGATCCTGCGTTCTCTCACGGACATCGGCGGATCGATCGAGCCGATCGACCATGCCCTGTCGGTGACGCCGCCGAGCTGGCGGCCCGATCTCACCGACAAGGCGACCCTCGCCGAGGAGGTGGCCCGCATCGTGGGGTACGACCGCATCCCCGCGGTGTTGCCGACGGCTCCTCCCGGGCGTGGTCTCACCCGCTCGCAGCGACTTCGTCGATCCGCTGCCCAACTTCTCGCGTCCACCGGACACACCGAGGTGCTGTCCTATCCCTTCGTGTCAGAGCGCGCCAACGACGCGTTCGGTGGCTGCGTCGCGGGTGCCGTCCCGGCTATTCGACTGGCGAATCCACTCGATGGCGAGGCGCCGTTCCTGCGCACCTCGCTGCTTCCCGGCCTCATCGAGATCGCCCGCCGTAACCTCTCCCGCGGGCTCGTCGACCTCGCGATCTACGAGATCGGATCGGTGTTCCGCCCTGAGGCCGGAGCCCGCTACGGCAGTGGAGACCTGCCCTCCGGAATCATCCGCCCGACGAGTCCCGAGCTCGCAGACCTCCTCGGCAGTATTCCGCCCCAGCCCCTTCGACTCGGTGCGTTGTTCACCGGCGCAGCGGTTGTCAAGCAGCCAGGCCAGCCCGGAGTGCAGCACGGCATCGCGGATGCGCTCGACGCGGCCCGACAGGTCGGTCACGCTCTCGGCGCCACGATCACGGCGCGGCAGGGATCCCATCACTCCTTTCACCCTGGGCGCACTGCGGAGCTGTTCTTCGGCGATCGCAGTGTCGGATTCGCTGGCGAGTTGCTGCCCGCTCTTGCCGGCGAGCTCGACCTCCCGCGGGTGACCGCGGTGCTCGAGCTCGAACTCGGCCTGCTCATCGAGCTCGCCGCCACCGAGGTGGCGCCCACCGCGATCGCCGCTTACCCGGCGGCGACGCAGGATCTCTCCCTCGTGCTCGGAGCAGAGGTGTCGGCCGGCGAGGTGCTGTCGGCCATCGTGGAGGGAGCCGGACCGCTGCTGGAGGTCGCGCATCTCGTGGACGACTACCGCGGCCAGGGCATCCCGGAGGGGGCGAAATCGCTCACTTTCGCGCTGCGTTTCCGGGCGGTCGACCGCACCCTCACGGCGGCGGAGGCCACCGAAGCGAAGCTCGCCGGGGCCGCCATGGCCGCCGGGCGATTCGGCGTGAGCATCCGAGAGTAGCGAGCGCCCCATCGATGTCCGCTAGGCTCGAACTGTGGACATCCGTAGCATCACCGGCTCGACCGAGCGCCACACTTCCGTGCGCCGTGGTCTCCGCCTGCGCTCGGACCGTCGCGGTCAGCGACTGCAGGCGACGCTCTGCGTCTGATCGGCTGCCGAATCCGGCTTCATGATCTGACACCAGCGCCGCCGCACCGGGCCCCGTCGATCCACTCTCAATAAGGTGTAACCATGTCCTACTCCGTTGCCGTGGCCGGTGCAAGCGGCTATGCGGGCGGGGAGCTGCTGCGGCTGCTCTTCCAACATCCCGAATTTCAGGTGGTCACGGTCACGGCGTTCCAGAACGCCGGACAGCCACTCGCGCTCTCGCAGCCGCACCTGCGCTCCTCAAAGGAGTTCACCCTGCAGCCGACGACCCCCGATGTGCTTTCCGGCCACGATCTCGTTTTTCTTGCGCTGCCGCACGGCAAGTCGGGGGAGCTCACCGCCCACCTCGACGACGAGAGCCTTGTCGTGGATTGCGGCGCCGATCACCGCCTTGCGAATATCGCAGACTGGGCCGCCTTCTACGGCGGCGAGCATTTCGGCGCGTGGGCCTATGGTGTTCCCGAACTGCAGGTCGGCGGCGGCAGGCAACGCGACCTGCTCGCCGGTGCCTCCCGCATCGCGGCTCCCGGCTGCAACGCGAGCGCCGTCGCCCTCGCTCTCGCCCCCGGTATTGCGGCCGGGGTGATCGAAGAGCGCGACCTCGTCGCGGTACTCGCGGTCGGGCCCTCCGGAGCGGGCAAGAGCCTGAAAGTCGAGAATCTGGCGAGCGAGATCCTCGGCTCGGCCAACCCTTACGCGGTCGGCGGCATCCATCGCCATATCCCGGAGATTCAGCAGTCGCTGCGCGCCGCAGGGGCCACAGCCCCCACCATCTCGTTCACCCCGATAATCGTGCCAATGTCGCGGGGCATCCTTGCCACATCGACCGCCCGTATCGTGCCGGGGATTTCGACCTCCGACATCCGCGCAGCCTGGGAGTCAGCGTACGCCGACGAGCCCTTTGTTCACGTTCTCCCCGAGGGACGGATGCCCCGGACCGGGGACGTGCTCGGCTCCAACACGGTACTCATCGGTCTCGCCGTCGATGAGGCGGCCGGTCGCGTCGTCACCGTCACCGTCCTCGACAACCTCGTCAAGGGCACCGCGGGCGCCGCCGTCCAATCAGCGAACATCGCCGTCGGTCTCGACGAGACCAGCGGCCTTCCGATCGACGGAGTTGCACCATGAGCGTCACCCACCCCAAGGGCTTCGTCGCAGCTGGCGTCGAATCCGGATTGAAAGGCAGGGGCGGCAAGGACGTCGCGCTCGTCGTCAACCAGGGTCCGAGCAGGGCGGCGGCGGCGGTCTTCACGAGCAATCGCGCCAAGGCGAACCCGGTTATCTGGTCCCAACAGGTGATTGCGGACGGCATCGTCAGCGCGATTGTGCTGAATTCCGGCGGGGCCAACTGCTACACCGGCGCCCGCGGATTCCAGGTGACCCACGCCACCGCGGAGCATGCGGCATCCCTCCTCGGCGAATCTGCGGGCGACGTGCTCGTCTGCTCAACCGGGCTTATCGGCGACCAGCTCGACCTGCAGAAGGTGAGCTTCGGCGTCACCGCCGCCCACGCCTTCCTGCGCGATGACGGGGGGCTCGATGCCGCGACTGCGATCATGACCACCGACACGCATCCCAAGCAGGCCATCGTCCTGCGCGACGGTTGGTCGATCGGTGGCATGGCCAAAGGCGCAGGCATGCTCGCTCCCGGACTCGCCACGATGCTCGTCGTCATCACGACCGATGCTGCCCTCGAGTCACCGCAGCTGGATGCCGCGCTCCGGCAGGCGACGCGGGTGACGTTTGACCGCCTCGATTCCGACGGCGCTATGTCCACCAACGACACGGTCGCGCTTCTCGCTTCCGCGGCATCCGGCATCACCCCGGCGATCGAAGATTTCACGACGGCGCTCACCGGGCTCTGCGAAGACCTCGCCACCCAGTTGCAACAGGATGCCGAGGGCGCGGCCCACGACATCACGATCGAGGTGATCAACTCGGCTTCCGAAGACGAGGCCGTCGAGGTGGGCCGGGCCGTTGCGCGCAACAACCTCTTCAAGGCCGCGGTCTTTGGCAACGATCCCAACTGGGGCCGGGTGCTCGCCGCGGTGGGTACCACCAGGGCTGCCTTCGATCCCTACGACATCGATGTGTCCATGAACGGCGTCCGAGTCGCCCATCAGGGCGAGCCCGACCAGCCCCGCGAGAGCGTCGACCTCACCGGTCGGGCCCTGCACCTGCTGATCGACCTGCACGCCGGGTCATCCACTGCCACCATCTGGACCAACGACCTCACCCACGACTACGTTCACGAGAACAGCGCGTACTCGAGCTGATGGGCGCGCACTCGAGGGAAGCATCCGCGAAGGCATCCGCCCTCATCGAATCGCTGCCGTGGCTGCAGCGATTCCACGGCAAAACCATCGTGGTCAAGTTCGGTGGCAACGCCATGGTCAACGACGAGCTCAAACACGCCTTCGCCGAAGACATGGTCTTCTTGCGCCAGGTGGGAGTCCGGCCGGTCGTCGTGCACGGCGGCGGACCCCAGATCTCCGCCGAGCTCACGGCCCGAGGAATTCCGAGCGAGTTCCGCGGTGGACTGCGGGTCACCTCTGCCGACGCCCTCTTGGTGGTGCGCGAAGTTCTCACCACCCGGGTGGGGCCGGAAATCGCGGCGCTCATCGACTCGCACGGCATCGAGGCTCAGGCGCTGTCGGGGGAGACCAATGGCCTGTTCACCGGGACCCGTCGAGGCACCATCGTGGACGGCGAAGCTGTTGACCTCGGGCTCGTCGGCGACGTCACGGCGGTCGATCCGTCGGTCGTGCTCGCCATCCTCGACGCCGGCCAGATCCCGGTGATCTCATCGATCGCGCCGGATGCCGCGGCGCACGGGCAATCCCTCAACGTCAACGCCGACTCGGCCGCGGCATCCCTCGCCATCGCCCTGGAGGCCGAAAAGCTCGTGATCCTCACCGATGTCGCTGGGCTTTACCGCGACTGGCCCAATCGCGATTCCCTCATCTCCACTATCGATGCGACGGAGTTGCGCGCGCTGCTGCCGTCTCTCGAATCCGGCATGATCCCCAAGATGACCGCCTGTCTCGACGCGGTCGACGGGGGAGTACCGAAGGCCGCGATCATCGACGGTCGTATCCTGCACTCGATTCTGCTCGAGGCGTTCACCGCCGAGGGAATCGGCACCGAAGTGGTCTCCAGAAAGGACCTGTGATGGATATGGACAACTGGCGCGAACGCTTTGGCGACGCGATGATGGGCTCGCTCGCACCACCTCTTGCGATGCTCGAACGCGGCGAGGGCGCCCATGTCTGGGATGTCGAAGGCAACCGCTATCTCGACTTCCTCGCCGGCATCGCCGTAAACGCGCTCGGCCACGCGCATCCGGTGCTCGTGGAAGCGGTGAGCCGCCAGGTCGCGACGCTCGCCCACGTCTCCAACTACTTCGCCTCCCCACCGCAGCTCGAACTCGCCGAGCGCCTGCGCCGCATCACCGGCGCCGGCGCTACGGGGCGGGTATTTTTCGCCAATTCCGGGGCCGAGGCGATCGAAGCGGCGATCAAGCTCGCGCGGCTCAATCGTGGCGACGGTCGTCGCACCCGCATTCTCTCCCTCATCAACTCCTTCCACGGACGCACGATGGGATCGCTCTCGCTCACCGGCAAAACGGCGCTGCGCGAAGCCTTCGAGCCGCTGCTGCCCGGCGTCGAGCACATCGACACGACCGTGGCGGACCTCGAAGCGGCCATGGATCACAGCGTTGCCGCGATCTTCATCGAGCCGATCAAGGGCGAGGCTGGCGTGCTCGATCTGCCGGAGGGCTTCCTGCGTCGCGCGCGAGAGCTCGCCACCAAGTACGGCGCTCTGCTGATCCTCGACGAGATCCAGACCGGCGTCGGCCGCACTGGCACCTGGTTCGCTTTCCAGCAGACCGATGTCGTGCCGGATGCCCTCGTCCTTGCGAAGGGCATCGCCGGCGGCGTACCGATCGGGGCACTCGTCACCTTCGGCGCGGCATCCGACCTGTTCCAGCCGGGCCAGCATGGCAGTACCTTCGGGGGCAACCCGCTGGCGACCGCGGCCGGCAATGCCGTGCTCGGCGAGATCGAGCGGGCCGGGCTCATCGAGAACGCCTCGGCTATCGGTGCGAAACTACGCGCTATCGTCGAGGCCATCGATTCGCCCCTCATCACCGAGGTGCGTGGCCAGGGAGCCCTCGTGGGCCTCGGTCTCTCCCGGCCTGTCGCCGGTGCGCTCTCGGCAGCGGCGTTCGCGAACGGGCTCATCATCAACGCCCCGAACGACTCGACCATCCGAATCGCGCCGCCGCTCATCATCGGTGACGAAGAGCTCGAGGAGTTCCGGCAGAAGCTCACGATCGCCCTTCAGGCCCTCACATTGGATGCGAAATGACCCGACACTTCTTGCGCGACGACGACCTCAGCCAAACCGAGCAGACCGACATCCTCGACCTTGCGGTCACGCTGAAGAATGATCGCTTCGGAACCCGTCCCCTTGCCGGACCGCGTACCGTCGCTGTGATCTTCGACAAGTCGTCGACGCGCACCCGGGTCTCATTCGCGGTAGGAATCGCGGAGCTCGGCGGCATCCCGCTCATCATCTCGACGGCGAACAGCCAGCTCGGTGGCAAGGAGACTGCCGCGGATACCGCGCGCGTGCTTGAGCGCCAGGTCGCCGCGATCGTCTGGCGCACGTTCGCCCAGTCGGGGCTGGAGGAGATGGCGCTCGGCACGACGGTTCCGGTGATCAACGGGCTGTCCGATGATTTCCACCCGTGCCAGTTGCTGGCGGACCTCCTCACCATCCGCGAGCACCGCGGTGCCCTCCCGGGGCTCACGATCACCTTCCTTGGTGACGGGGCGAGCAACATGGCCCAGTCCTATCTGCTTGCGGGGGCGACGGCCGGCATGCATGTGCGGGTCGCATCACCCCTCGACTATGCGCCAACCGATTCCGTGGTTGCGGCAGCGGATGTCGCGGCAGCAAAGACCGGCGGATCGGTCACGCTCTATAGAGATCCGATCGAGGCCGTCGCTGGTTCGGATGTGGTCGTGACCGATACCTGGGTCTCGATGGGCAAGGAGGAGGAGAAAGCGGAGCGCCTTACCACTCTCGGCTCATACCGCGTCGACACCGAACTGATGGCACTGGCCAAGTCCGACGCTCTTTTCCTACACTGTCTCCCGGCGGACCGCGGCTACGAGGTGACGGCCGATGTCATCGACGGCCCGCAGAGCGTGGTCTGGGACCAGGCGGAGAACCGCCTGCACGCCCAGAAAGCGCTTATGGTCTGGCTGCTGCAGCGGTAGCCCACCCCATAAACTGGCGAACGAAAACAAGGAGCACCACACATGGCAGAACGCGTTGTCCTCGCCTATTCCGGCGGACTCGACACCTCGGTGGGTATCGGCTGGCTGAAGGATGCCACCGGCAAGGAGGTCGTGGCCCTCGCTGTCGACGTCGGGCAGGGTGGCGAAGACATGGAAGATATTCGCCAGCGCGCGCTCGATTGTGGCGCAGTGGAGGCGATTGTCGTCGATGCACAGGACGAGTTCGCCGACGACTTCCTCATGCCGGCTCTGAAGGCCAATGCCCTCTATCAGAAGCGCTAC
>JAYTTG010000136.1:0-8074 GCA_043745175.1 Microbacteriaceae bacterium | reverse complement strand
CGATCGTGGAGCATCGATACCGCCCCGCACGGTGCGCTCTACAACCATGGCTATGTCTCCTCGTTTGACGAGGTCACCGAAACGGTGCGAAAGATGCTCGTTGCTGACACAGTGGAGATCGGCTCGCGGTATCCTGGGGTCGCCCTTCACCATCGAGCCGCCCTTGCCCAGCCGGCGCAGCTGCTCACCCAGCTCGCTGCCCCTGCGCTCATGCTCGTGGTGGGACCGCGCGGGCTCGGGGGGTTCGCTGGTCTGCTTCTCGGATCGGTCAGTAGCCAATGCGTGCAGCTCGCCACCTGCCCGGTTCTGGTCGTACCCACCCCCAAAGATCAATTGCACGCAGACCACCCGCACGCAGATCACCCGTGCTGAAGCGAAACCGGATGCGGAGCAGAGTACCGTCAGGATGGTGACTTCGAACCCCGACCTATTTATCCTCGCGATGGATCATCGTGACTCCCTTCTTCGAGATCTCTACAAAATCGACGGCGCCCCGACCGGGGAGCAGATTGCCCGTATCTCCGCCCATAAGGGGCTCATATTCGACGGCCTGCTTCGGGCCATCGCGGGCGGGGTGGATATTTCCCGGGTGGCTGTGCTCGTCGACGAGCGTTACGGTGCCGACGTCGCGGTGCGTGCACGGCAGTCTGGTATCGACCTCGCCATGCCGATCGAACGCAGTGGTGAGCCGATCTTTCTGCTCGAATACGGCACTTTTGGTGACGGGGAATGGACGCGTCATGTCGAGGCGTTCGCCCCGGACCAGATAAAGGTGCTCGTGCGTGACAATCCGAACGGCTCCTTCAATCGTGTGCTGCAGTTCGATCGACTCGTCACGGTGTCGAATGCCATCCGGGCATCCGGACGTACGTTTCTCATCGAGCTCTTGGTGCCGGCCACGCCGTCGCAGCTCGAATCAGTGGGATCCGATGCGCTGCGCTATGACACCGAATTGCGCGCCAGGCTCACGGTGCAGGTTATCGAGGAGATGCAGGACGAGGGTATAGAACCCGACATCTGGAAGGTTGAGGGGCTCGAGACGGAGCAGGATGCTCGCGCCGTTGTGTCCGCGGCCCAGCGCGGCGGACGGTCGAAGGTGAGTTGCATTGTGCTTGGGCGGGATTCGACAGAGCAGCGGCTTGACCATTGGCTAGAGGTGGCATCCGCTGTTGAGGGCTTTCGCGGCTTCGCGATCGGGCGCAGCATCTGGGAGAAGCCGCTCGCCGATCTCCTCACCGGAACGGCGAGCGATGAGGAGTTAGTGCATCGTGTCGCTGCGAACTACACGCACTTTGTGCGGACTTGGCAGCGCTGACGCCCGACGGTGGGCGTTACTTATTCGACGTGCAGGTATTCTGATCGGCGCTCTGGCCGGTGATTGCGGACGGAAGCGAGATCGAGGTCGGAGCCGGTGTGGCGGCGGTCGATGGCGCGGCGGATCCTGAGGCCGTTGGTGCAGGGGCTGTTGGTGCAGGGGCCGCGGACGCGGCGGTTGGATCGGCTACCGCGGCGCGACCGAGCTTGCCGGTGAGCGAGATTGGCTGGTCGGACTTGAGTGCCGCGACGAGCGCCGCTGCCGCTCCGGTCGAGGGCATAACCCGGTTGGGGTCGGCCGTGTCGGCGACGGTGGGGTACTGCAGGAAGACGATCTTGTGAAGGTTGATTCCCTTGAGCGCAAGAGCGATCGAGACCAGGGTCGTCGGGTTGAGGGTGTCGGAAAAATGCATATTCGACAGCGCGGAATTCGCGAGCTTGTAGAGCGTGATGGGGTTACCAAGGACACCTTCGCCGGTGATTTTGCGGGTCAGTGCGGAGAGGAAAACCTGCTGGTTACTGATTCGGCCGAGGTCGCTCCCGTCGCCCACGCCGTGGCGGCTGCGCAGGAAGGAGAGCGCCGTGTCGCCCACGAGGGTCTGCTGGCCCGCGGGGAGATTGAGTTGCGGGTCGGTGTAGTCGTCCTTGACCGGTGTCGCCAGACACACCGTTACGCCCCCCACAGCGTTTGACATGCCAGTGACACCATTGAAGGTGATGATGGCGGCGTAGGGGATCGTCAGGCCGGTCATTTTCTCGACCGTCTGCACGGTGCACGAGAGGCCGCGCGCGAGAGTCGAGTTGAACATGGCCGACGAGATGCCTTTGCCGCAGAGCGGGATCGAGACGAGGTCGCGGGGAAAGCTGACCACAGTGGCACTCGAGTGGTCGGCGGAAACGTGCAGAAGCATTGTGACGTCGTTATTGCCGGCGCCCGAGCTCCCGGCGAGTTCCGCTTTGGTCTGGTAACCGACTTGTGCCGTGCGAGTGTCGGAGCCAGCCAGGAGCAGATTGACCTCGCCATCGATCGGGCCAACGGCCGGCGCGGCCTTCACGCTGGGGGCTCCGGGCAGATGAGCGAGATGAATGCCCGGCCCGCTGGCCGAGACCGCGTCATAGACGGCGAAGGCTCCCACGGCACCGCTGCTCACGGCGACGACAGCGACCGCTGCAGCGAGCACCTTGGCGATCGCCGCCACCGGATGCGAGGAGCGGAGCCGGCCGTGGCGGACTGGCGCAACGGCACGCGAGGACTCAGCGCGTGACCCTGAACTTCGACGACCCATGAGACCCCTCCTTTACTCGCTGCGCGCGCGGCATTGTTAGAAATATAGCCCAACAGACCTCAACAGGCGCTGAGCAGGGCTGGCCGTCCTCAATCTCGAGCGTAAAGTGGTGGAATTCTCCGTCCACCGTCACAGAGGAGTTCGACCCATGCCCACTCATGTGAGGGTCGCGATAATCGGCTCGGGATTCGCCGGACTCGGTATGGCGATCCAGCTTGCGCGTCACGGGATCGACGACTTCGTGATCGTCGAGCGCGGCAGCGAAGTCGGCGGCACGTGGCGCGATAACACCTATCCGGGAGCCGCCTGCGACATCCGCAGCGACCTGTACTCGTATTCTTTCGCGCCAAGGCACGACTGGAAACACCGCTACGGCAGGCAGGCCGAGATCCTCGACTATCTCCGCTCTACTGCCGAGAGCTTCGGCATCCGGCCCCGCATTCGCTTCGACACCGAGCTGCTGGAGGCGACCTGGGACGCTGTGGCCGCGTTATGGCGGCTGCACACCAGCACGGGGGAGTTGACCGCCTCGGTGCTCGTCTCCGCAGCCGGTCCTCTCATCGATCCGGTCTGGCCGCAGATTCCTGGCCTCGAGCAGTTCGAGGGAGTGCGGTTTCATTCCTCCCGGTGGCGCCACGAGCTCGACCTCGCCGGCCTTCGCGTCGCGGTGATCGGCACCGGGGCATCCGCGATCCAGTTCGTGCCGGAGCTGCAGAAGACTGTCGGTTCGCTCACCGTGTTCCAGCGGACTCCCGCATGGATCGTGCCGCGAGGGGATGCGCCAACCACAGAGCGGCGGGTCCGACTGTTCCGGCGGTTCCCGATGCTGCAGCGTGCCTCCCGCGCCTGGAGCTTTCGGCTCGCCGAAACCCGGTTCGCGGGATTTCGAAGCAGGGCGATCGGAGGCCTGATGCAGTCCTTTGCGCGCGACTACCTTCGACGCCAGGTGGCCGACCCGCAGTTACGCGCCAAGCTCACGCCTGACTATCGCATCGGCTGCAAGCGCATCCTCATCTCGAGCGACTTCTACCGAGCGGTGACCCGATCGAACGTCGAGCTCGTCACCGATTCCATCACTTCGATCGATGGTCGCGAGGTCGTCACCGCCGGGGGCACTCGGCGGGAATTCGATGTGCTCATCGGAGGCACCGGATTCAACGCGACCGAGCCTCCGATAGCCCGACTCGTACGCGGAGTGGGCGGAATCACCCTCTCTGCGGCGTGGGCTCCCCACATGGAGGCGCTGCACGGCACGACCGTGGCCGGGTTTCCCAACCTGTTCCTTCTCGTCGGACCGAACTCCGCCCTTGGCCACAACAGCATCATCTACATCATCGAAGCTCAGGTTGACTACGTGCTCAAGGCCCTCGATACGATGGAGGCGAGTTGCGCTGCATCCGTGGTTCCAACTGCTGAGGCGCAACGCCGGTACAACCAAGGGGTGCAGGCCGATCTCGCTGACTCGGTCTGGGTGAGCGGCGGATGCTCCAGCTACTATCTCGACGCTGGTGGCCGCAACACCACACTGTGGCCGCATCGCGCGGCGCTGTTCCGCCGGTCCGTGCGCCGCTTCGACACGAAGGAGTACCGCCTTGAGTCCGCGCCGGTTCCGGCGGAGGGCTGAACGGTCAGGGCGGCCTCGCGGGAGAGGATAGAACCGTGAGCGAAACCGTGAACCCGATCGACGGCACGCGTATCTCATTTGACGAACGTGGCGTGGGTCGTCCCCTTCTGCTGGTGCACGGATCGGCTCTTTCGCGATCGATCTGGCGGGGATTCGGCTACCTCGACGCAATGCAGGATCGCTACCGAGTGATCTCGCTCGATCTGCGTGGACACGGTCGAAGCGGCAAGCCGCACGAGCCGGAGGCGTACCGGATGCCGCTCGTGCTCGCGGATATTCTCGCCGTACTCGACGCCGTGGAGGCTTCGGCGGCCCATGTCTTCGGCTACTCCTTCGGAGCGCGCGCCGGATTCTCTCTCGCCGACACCCATCCCGAACGGATGCTCTCGTTCATTTCAGCGGGAGGCACCTACCGGGCTCCCGGTGGAAGTGTGTCTGAACTATTCTTTCCCGACTATGACGCATCCCTGGGAACGGCTGGCATACCGGGGTTCCTCGAGGACTGGGCCAGGTACTCCGGCACCCCGATCGATCCGCAGACCGCAGCGGCCTTTCTCGCCAACGATCCACTGGCCCTCCGTGCGTACTTCCGCCAGGTGGAGCTGGAGCCGGGGATAGCGGATGCCCGGCTCGCGCAGCTCGAAACGCCGACCCTTCTCCTCGCCGGCACCCGGGACCACGCCCGCTATGTCGACTCCGAGCGAGCGGCCTCCCTCATGCCACACGCCAGCTTCCGGGCATTGGCTGGCCGAGGACACGGTAATACGCTTCGGCCGACCGATGAGATACTGGCGGCGGTTATCCCGTTCCTTGCGTCGGTCGATGCCTCACAGGATTAGGGCAGTGTGCCGATCACCACGGTGGAGCAGAACTCTTCAGAGTGGGCTATTTTCGGGATGAGACCGTTCGTTTCGATGACCTGTGCGGTGAGGGCGGCCTGCTCCTCGCTCGACTCCATGAAGAGGTGCCCACCGCGGGCAAGCCAGTGCGGCGCGGCTTCCGCTACGCGCCGCTGCACGTCAAGGCCGTCCGACCCGCCGTCGAGCGCGAGCCGTGCCTCGTAGAGCCGCGCCTCCGGGGGCATGAGGGCCACGGCATCCGTCGGCACATAGGGGGTATTGGCAACCAGGATATCTACGCGGCCCCGGAGCGAGGGCGGCAACGGCTCGAACAGGTCACCCTCAAAAACACGGGAGGGACACAGGTTACGGCGGGCACTCGCAACCGCCGCCGGGTCGATATCGGCGGCGTACAGGTCGATACCCGGCAGTCGGGAGGCAATGGCGGCCCCGAGCGCGCCGGCTCCGCAGCAGAGGTCGAGCACGACAGCATCCCGAGCTGCCATCGCCACGGCCCACTGAACCAAGAAGGCGGTTCGCTGGCGTGGCACGAACACGCCGGCGTCCACGGAGATGCGCAGGCCGCTGAACTCCACCCAGCCGAGGAGGTGTTCGAGCGGAATGCCGGAGACCCGCCGGTCGACCAGCTGCCGTAAATCGGCCGGTGACGATGCCGCTTCGATCAGGAGGGCAGCCTCGTCTTCGGCGAAGACGCAGCCCGCCGCGCGGAGCTCGGCGATAACTGAAGCCAGCATCCCCTCATCGTACTTATCGTGTTCTGGGTCGTTGCGGGGCACGACGCTGTCTGTGGGGCCTGAGCGTCTCGAGCACTCCGGTCTCATTCACCTGTCGAGTAGACAGGTCATGGACGGCCGGGCCAGACGGTATTACAAACTCAGGCCCGACGGTCGGCAGGCCCTTTCGGAAGTCCCCTCCAACTCACTCGCGTGATTCGCCGGAGAATCGTGGGTTTGGCCATCGTGAGCGGATCGGTCGGTTTACTGGGCGTCTCGTTCGCTCTCACCGGGAGCTTCTGGATCACGGTTACTCTCGACGGCACCCAGGCACTCATTGCGGCCCTCGCGACCGACTCTGCCTGGCAGTGTGCCGGCGCCGGCCACCCGCTCCAGTGGCCGCACATTCCCACTCTCCGCGCCTGTATACGCGCAACGCGGCCGACCCTGCGGGGGCTGCGCACCTGGTCGAGATAGTCGCCGTCTGGTTCGCTCACTGTAGGTCTCGGAGGTACTGCCCAGAGCGCTCAGGAATGCCTGCCAGTTGCAAATCAGCGGCAGATCAGTCCTCGCTGACGCGCACGAGCATCTTGCCGATGTTGCCTCCGTGCATGAGCCGTTGCCAGGCGTCGAAAGCGTTCTCGACACCGTCGATCACTGTCTCGTCGAATACGAATGCCCCTGAGGTGACCAAAGGGGTGATCTCGCGAAAGAACTCGGGCGCATACTGCTGGTAGCTCGGGATGGTGAAGCCCTTGAGGGTCAAGCCCTTGGAGATCAGCATGGCCAGATTGCGCGGACCGGGCTCGGCGCGCTCGGCGTTATAGGCGCTGATGGCTCCGCAGATCGCGGCGCGGCCGCCGTCGTTGAACGCGAAGATGGCAGCTTCGAGATGATCGCCACCCACGTTGTCGAAGTACACGTCGATTCCGTCGGGTGCAGCCTCGCGCAGCATCCGCGACACCGTGCCGTTCTTGTAGTTGAAGGCCGCATCGAAGCCGTAGCGGCTGGTGAGCAGCGCGACTTTCTCGTCGCTGCCCGCGCTGCCGATCACCCGGGCCGCACCGCGAAGCCGTGCGATCTGGCCCACCGCGGATCCGACCGCCCCGGCTGCACCCGACACGAAAACGGTGTCGCCCGGCTTCATCTCGGCGATCACGAGAAGACCCACCCAGGCCGTGAGCGCGGTGAGGCCGAGCGCGCTCAGATAGACGGATGGCGTGATTCCCGGCACTTCCTCGCGCGCGCTGAATCGACTCGCGTCGCCCTGCGCTACATCCCGCCAGCCCTGGAAGTGCTGCACGAGCTGTCCCACCGCGAGATCGGGGGACCGGGACTCGATCACCCGGCCCACGGCATCCGCGTCCATCACTTGGTCGAGCGGGAAGGGCGGCACGTACGACTTCACGTCGTTCATGCGCCCGCGCATATAGGGGTCGACGGAAATGAAAAGGTTCTGAACCCGCACTTCGTTTTCAGCGAGAGGCGCAAGGTCCACGGTGACGAATCGCACATCGTTGGTGGTCGGTTCGCCAGTTGGCCGATTTGCGAGGTGCCATTGGCGGCTGGAAGCAAGGGGGGTCATAGGCGTCTCCGTCGACAGCCGACGATTGTCGTCGGCTCCTTCAGCGTACCCAACAGCGCTAGGGTGGGCATACCGAACAGTCGGTTTGCGCCGAATTCCCCGTTAGGACCCCCGTGAATCGCTTCGACGGCCGCACTGCCCTCATCACCGGAGCGAGCCGCGGCATCGGGTTCGCCACCGCCAAGCGGCTCGTGGACGAGGGCGCCCGCGTGCTCATCACCGCGCGCCGCGAGGATGCCCTGCGGGAGGCGGCGGCGGAACTCGGCGCATCCGCCCTCTGGGTCGCGGGCAAAGCTGATGACCCCGGTCACCGGGCAGAGGTCTTCGATCTCGTCGGCCGTGAATTCGGCATCCTCGACCACTTCGTGAGCAATGCGGGAGTGAACCCCAGTTTCGGACCGACGCTGGAGACCCAGCACTCCGCCATGGCTAAGATCCTTGAGATCAACGTGATAGCGGCACTCGATTGGTCGCGGGATGCCGTGAACGCAGGCATCGGTGCCCGCAACGGCTCGATCGTGAATATCGCCTCGATTGCGGGGATCTCCGCGGCGCCTGGCATCGGATTCTACGGTGTGTCGAAGGCCGCCCTAATCTCGCTCACGACGCAACTCGCCTTCGAGTTGGCGCCGGATATCCGGGTCAATGCGGTGGCTCCCGCTGTGATCAAGACCCGGTTCGCCGAGGCCCTC
>JAYTTG010000135.1:0-2209 GCA_043745175.1 Microbacteriaceae bacterium | reverse complement strand
GCAGCAGCGCCACAGTATTTTCCGATTCAACCAGGCGTATGTGTGACTGCAGGTCGGCCGTCTCGAATCGCACATCCGGCTCGAATCCGGCGAGGCGGCAGCTCGGCTCGGCCCCAGCCGATTCGCTCGTCGCAGGCATCAGACGGTAGTTCTCTCGGTCGCCACCTCTCTTCCCCCCGCAGAGCGAGCGGTGATACCTCATTGACTTACGCAGCTGCGGAAATCTCAAATCTCTGGTGATGCCGCTTTTCTGCGTGGCTACGTCAACCCGATTCGCTACCGAGGCGTGGGCTTCGGCCCGTGGCCAAGAGACGAAGGAATACCCCGGGGCGGCGGATTGCGGCGACGCGGCGGAGGAAGCGTGCAAGCCAATATTCTTAGCGAGAACCCATGCTCATGAGCGAGGCCGAAATGAAGGAGATCAAGCGATGACTGGAAATTACGAATACTTGCAACACGCCCGCGCCAAGCTACGGCTCAACGAAGGTCCGCCGACGGTGGGCGCGGCCGCCAAAGCTCTCCATCCCGAGGACAAGCTCGTCAACCGGATCAACCGAAAGGTCGGGTTGGGGATCACGAAAAGCGTGGGCACGATGTGGTGCGCATACGCGTTCGCACTCCTCGCTCTCGTGAGCCTGCCTGCGGCGATTTTGAGCCATGATCCCATCATCATCATCGCCTGGATCGCACAGACTTTCCTGCAACTCGTTTTGTTGCCGGTCATTATCGTCGGCCAAAACATTCAAGCCGTTGCCGCCGATGCGCGGTCGGCGGCGACGTATGAAGACGCGGGCGCGATTCTGGAAGAAGCCAAACAGATCCAATTGCATTTGGCATCACAGGACGCAGCTATCGGCGCGCTCCTCGACAAGATCAAAGACCTCGAGGTATCAAAAGCCGGCGACTGACCCTGACGCCCTCGACTCGTCGACTGGCCTGGAGTGTCCCCGCACGTATTCGGTTCCGCCCGCGCCGGGGGAATTGGCGCCCGAGGGATTTCGGACTGTGGGCCCTCCTGGCATCGGGGGTGCCCTCCTGGCATCGGGGGTGCTTCTGAAGGGGTCCGCAGAATGACCGCATCACGACGACGGTTCAGCCAGGAGTTTCAGGACGAGTTGTGTCGGGCGGTGATTTCCCCCTCGAAGCCGATCAGGGAGATTGCCGAGCCCTACGGCGTTGGTACGGAAACGCTTCGTAACTGGCTGATCAACTATCGAGACGACGACGGCGGCACCGTGAAGGATCTGCCCACTTACCGAGTGGGCCCGGTTGAAGGAGTTGGAGCGAGAGAATCAGGTCCTCCGGCAGAGACGGCGTTTCTAACAGTGGCCAGCGCTGGACTATCGCGAAGGAGCAGCGGCAGCGGCAGCGAGTGGTCGTCGAAGCCGCAGAGAAAATGCCTGACCATGTCAAACGGGACCTCACCGCCGACCGCCCGCGGCGCAAGTTCGTCGGCGACATCGATGATCGAATCGGACGCGATCTCCCAATGCGTTCCTCGATGCGCAGAACGGCGGTGTGCCGAAATTGGGCGCTGGCCGCGTCGTTGCTTTCCGCAATGAGGATCGTGTCTACCCGGCGGTAGATGCCACGAAAGAGCTAGCCAGACGCGATGTCATCGCCTTTGTCGAGGGGTCCTACACAGCCGCCGCCACTCAGCGCTCCGATACCCTCGACCCAACGAATTCCACTACAGTTACCAGCAAGCAGCCCTGCCAGCGCAACGGCAACCATCAATCCGCTGTCCGAAATTCACGCAGCAGCTCTGTCTTTGCGATCACTTTCGCTCACTCGAGTACAGGAACCCTATGCTCAACGGTATTGCATCTGTCATATTTCCGACCAGCAACCTCGAGGTCGACAAGGCGTTCTGGCAGGCGGCGCTTGGTATCACCCCGTATTTCGATCAACCGTTCTATGTCGGTTTCACCGTTGACGGCTGCGAGCCCGGACTCGACCCGAATGCGGCGCAGGACGGACTCACCTACCCGATCTCGTATTGGACGACAACCGACATTCATGCCTCCCGCACCGCGCTGCTAGCCACCGGCGCCCTTGTGCACCGGGACATCAAATTCGTTGGAGATGGGGTGCTCGTGATCACGATGAAGGACATTAGCGGCAACATCTTTGGTCTTCTGCAGCGGCGGCAGGACACAGTTTCGTCCCAGTAGTTCGATGAGGTCCCGACGGTCCGGCCCCGGGTTGA
>JAYTTG010000134.1:0-2212 GCA_043745175.1 Microbacteriaceae bacterium | reverse complement strand
ACCAGCCGCTCGTCGGCGGGATGGCCGCGGCCCTCCCGTTCTGTGACGCGTTTGTCAGTGGACACAGTTACGAGGCATTGACGGAACTGGCAGATTCGATCTCTGCCGAATGGATGCAGACCGCCTATAAACAGAGGACACGCTAATGCAACTCGACAGCACTTTTTCCGTTGTCGCACCGGTCGAAACGGTGTGGAACACCCTGATGGACTTCGAGCGTGTCGCGGGGTGTGTGCCAGGTGCGCAGATCCTGAACAAGCTCGCCGATGACGCCTACCAGGTCGGAATGAAGGTGAAGCTCGGTCCAGTGAGCATGCAGTACCGGGGGCAGATGAACGTGATCGAGCGGGATACCTCCGGACACCGCGCGGTGTTCCAAGGGCGCGCGCAGGAGACCCGTGGGCAGGGCACCGCCGAGGCCACCGTGACCCTCCAGATCACAGAGACAGAGGGCATCACCCATGGGACAGTGAGCGCGGACGTCTCCCTCTCTGGCAAAGCCGCGGCGATGGGCAAAGGCGTGATCTCGAGTGTGACCGACCAGATGATGACCCTCTTCGCCGAGAACCTGCAGACGATGGTGACCGAGCCCGCGTCCGCCCCGATAGCGGTGGAACCGGCGAACGAGGGTGCGCCGGCGCCCTCTCCTGCGCCAAGCAAAGTGCCCATCATCCCGCGACCCGTGAGCGCACCGACGGAAACGAGTCTGAATGCCATGTCGCTCGGGATGGGCATGATCGCCGACCAGCTGAAGAGTCCCGCGAAGCTCGCCGGCCTGATCGGCACGGTCGCGGCGATCGGATTCCTCCTCGGTCGGCTAGGTTCGAGACGGAATCCGTAGGAACCGTGATGGCCAGGAGGTTCGCATCCCATGCGTGATGTCTTGAGTGCCGTGCGGGACGCCCTGCTGACCGGGAACACGGCGGCCCTGGCAACGGTGGTGCGCACTTTCGAGTCGGCCCCACGGCTACCCGGTGCGTCAATGTTCGTCACGCCCGAGGCCGAGGTCGTCGGCTCGGTGTCCGGCGGATGCGTCGAGGGTGCGGTCTACGAACTCGGCATGCAGGTGAAGGAGGACGGCCGCCCCGAGCTGGTGCAGTACGGGATCAGCGACGACGATGCCTTCTCCGTCGGACTGACCTGCGGTGGCATCCTCGATGTGTTCGTGGAGCCCGTATCCCTCGCGCGGTTCCCCGAACTCGGCGCCGTGCTCGACGACATCGACGCATCAAGACCGGTCGGGGTCGCTACCGTGATCGAGCATCCGGACGAGAGCTGGATAGCCCACCATCTCGTGGTGCGGCCGGAAGGCTTCGCCGGAGACCTGGGCAGCGAACGGGCCAACCGGGCCGTGAGTGAGGACGCCCAGGGGCTGCTCGCTGCGGGCCGCAACTCGACAATGACCTACGGTCCGGACGGCGAGCGACGAGGCGAAGGCATGCGCGTGTTCTTTGCGAGCTACGCTCCACGGCCGAGGATGCTCGTATTCGGCGCGATCGATTTCGCGGCGGCCCTCGCACGGCTCGGTTCCTTCCTCGGCTACCGCGTGACCGTGTGCGACGCCCGGGCGGTGTTCGCCACTCTTGTGCGGTTCCCCAGTGCAGACGAGGTGATCGTCAAATGGCCGCACCTCTTCCTCACGGAGCAGTTCGAGAAGGGACTCCTGGATTCGCGCACGGTGATCTGCGTGCTCACCCACGATCCGAAGTTCGACGTTCCCCTCCTCGAGGTCGCATTGCACGCCACACCGGTGGCCTACATCGGCGCGATGGGCTCCCGACGGACGCACGAGGACAGACTCCGGCGACTGCGCGAGGCCGGCGTGAGCGAAGAGCAACTTGCGAGGCTGCACAGCCCGATCGGCCTCGACCTCGGGTCGAGGACGCCCGAGGAGACGGCCGTCTCCATTGCCGCCGAGATCATCGCGAAGCAGTGGGGCGGCAGTGGCGACCCGCTCGGACTTCTCGTGGACCGCATCCACCGCGAGGAGCCGCAGCGGCTCGACGGGGACTGATCCCCGCCCGCCTTTCCGGCGCAGGCGGCGCGGTGCTGGAGCGGGAAAGCACGAAGAGCAGTGTCGACTTGATTCGCGAGCGGTATCGGGAAGACTTCGGTCCATCGGAGTTTCCGGTGGACCATGAACTCGAGAGATGACGACGATGTCGACAACTGAAGTTCCCACCCGCGGTACCGACTGACCCTCGCCCTGTAT
>JAYTTG010000133.1:0-2215 GCA_043745175.1 Microbacteriaceae bacterium | reverse complement strand
ACATGTCGCAAGCGTAAAGCGGAATGCTGCGTGTTCACGGTGCACGAAATCGCATACGCCTGGCGGCATACGTTCCTGCCGCGCCCCGTGCAATACCCCCATTCAGGCGTGCCCTTTTTTGGGGACTGTCCGCTGTTTGGACGCTCCGATTAGCGTAATGCCATTACAACCCGGGGGAAGCAGTGACAGATCTTGCAGCGCACAGAGAGGCCGAATCGAGGCGGCACGGTCGCGCGCAGGCTGTCACCACGAAGAAGGCGCGGCGCGCCGATTTCAGCTTCCGTGGTCTGTTCGGTCGCGGGGGCGCACCGAAGGCCACGCGGGGATGGAGCACCGAGGCTCCCACGGAGTTCGAACTGGGACGCATGCTGACGGCGCTCGACGACCGCTTCACGGCGCTGCGCGCATTCGATGTCTTCGGCGAGTTGGATGCCGACTTCTTGGTCGTGGGGCCTGCCGGGCTCTTTCTCATCACCACCAGAGTGCGGAACAACGCCAAGGTCTGGGTCGACGAAGAGGTGCTCTGGGTCAATGGTCGGCCGACCAACCAGGTGCGCGATGCGCGCAATGCTGCGGATCGGGCATCCGCTCGGCTGAGTGCAGTAATGGGTCAGTCCGTTCGAGCGACTCCGGTCATCGCGGTTATGAACCCTCTCTCATTGTCGTTCGGCGGCGATCCCGCACGGCGTGTCGTCACCCTCCCCGCGGATCTGGTGATCCGGTGGCTCTCCGAGTGTTCCCGAACGCTCTCGGATGACGCTGTCGCCCACTTCGCACGGGTCGCGGAAGATCGCGCCACGTGGGGATCGCTGCCGAGCGGCTCTAGCCTTCTGGCGCGGGTGCGTTGAGCTCACCGGGCGCACGGGACACCCGTTCGTTGCTACCTCCCGTTCTGGGGCTGCCCGTTTTGGGGCTGCACACTGTCTGATCCCCCGTCTAGCCTCGAAGCATCCGAGCTTGGGGGAGCGATGAACGACAGGGGTTCGAGCGCAGTGCACGACACGACATCGGCGGTGCAGACCGGGCAGTCGCGCCGCGGCCAACCCGCAATCCGTCCCGCGATCTCTAGCGCTGCCGAGGAGTCCCCGTTCTCAGGCCCGATCACCACTGGACCGCTGCTTCCCGGACTCTCTTTCACCGGGGGGTTCGACAGGCAACCCTTCGTCGTCTCCGTCCATACCGCGGTTCCGGTTCCTGCGGCACGACCCGACACGGAGGAAGTTGCCGCGAAACCTGCGATCTTGGCCATCCCGACCACCGCCGCAGCACAGGTCGATGTCCCGAATGCTGTCGCTGCGAATGTGGACCTCGAGCCCAGCTCCTGGTGCATCGAACCGAACCTCCGGGCGCGCGGCCCGGCATACGCCGTTATGCAGGAGTGCCTTGCTCGCCAAGAGGTCGCTACACCTCGCGGTCGACTCGCTCGGGCACTCGGTAACAGCCCGCTGCATCCGGATGCCCGCAGTTGGTACAGCGGCGCTCTCGGCGAAATCGTGGTCGCGAACGCGCTCGCCCAGCTTGGAGACGAGTGGACCGTACTGCACGCGGTGCAGGTGGGCTCCGGAAGCGCCGACATCGATCACGTGATCCTCGGCCCCGGCGGCATCTTCACAATCAACACGAGGAATCACTCCGGCAAGAAGATATGGATCGGCGGAAGTACGTTCCTGGTGAACGGCTACAAGCAGGAATACATGAGAAACTCGGCCCATGAAGCCGAGCGGGCAGCCCGGTTGCTCAGCAACGTGACCGGACGCCCGGTCTCCGTGACCCCGCTCATCGTGGTGGTCAATCCGTTGTCCATCACGACCGGGCGCAAGCGACCGCGCGTCACCGTACTCTCCAGCAACACACTCAAGCGCTGGCTGGTGAAACGACCCCGCGCGCTGTCGGATCGCGCCGTCGCCCACTTCTCGATGTTTGCTGAGGAGCGAAGTACCTGGCACACCGAACCCGTGACAATCAATGACACCTCCGACCGGTTGTCGCAATTTGAGCAGCTTCGAATGGAGGTGGATGCCGCCCGACAGCGCGCGCGCCTGTGGCTCCTTTCACTCGGCGTGGGCGCCATCCTGATCACTCCGATCGCCATTGCCGAGATAGTGCGCCTGATGGTTTCACTTCTGGTCATTCCCGGCCGCTGACGCAGACTGCGGCTATCCAAGAGTTGACCCGTACTGCGGCTCCCATGACCGCAGCTGGTATCAAGCGCGAC
>JAYTTG010000132.1:0-2215 GCA_043745175.1 Microbacteriaceae bacterium | reverse complement strand
GGTCTCCTGCGGGCTCGAAGCTGGAATACGACGAGAGGACCGGCGATGCACCGCGAGTCGAACCGACTGGTAAATCTCCTTCGAGGCGCTCTCACGTTCGGCCGCCGCTACCCGATCGTTACGATCACCGTTGTCGTGGGTCTGGTCGGAATGATCTTCTGGCTCATGGGCGCGGGGGGAGTCACGCGCTGGTTGTTCAGCGTATTCGCGATCCTCGTGGCCGCGATCGAAGCGGTGCAGATGATCAACCAGCTGCGCAAGGGAATCTTCGGAATCGACGTCCTCGCGATCGTCGCCATCGTCTCGACGGTGCTGGTCGGCGAGTTCTTCGCGAGCATTATCATCGTGCTCATGGTCTCGGGGGGCAAAGCACTCGAGGACTTCGCCCAGGGCCGGGCGCGGCGCGAACTGGACGCGCTGCTAGCGCGCGAGCCGCAGGTCGCGCACCGCATGCATCCGGGCTCCGATCAGATCGAGGACATCGCCGCGGCGGAAGTCCTCATCGGAGACACGATCCTTGTGCGGTCGGGAGAGGTCGTGCCGGTCGACGGGCGCCTGTTGTCGGCGAGTGCGGCTTTCGACGAATCATCCCTCACCGGCGAGAGCATGCCGGTGACGAGACTTGCCGGAGATACGGTGCTCAGCGGATCCGTCAACGGTGTCACGACCAGCACCATCTCGGCCTCTGCCCTGGCCAAGGACAGTCAGTTCCAGGCCATCGTGGCGTTGGTGGAGTCGGCGTCGAGCAATCGTGCCCCGGTCGTGCGCCTCGCCGACCGTTATGCAATCCCCTTCACTGTCGTCTCGTTGCTCATCGGTGCGGTGGCATGGATCGTCTCCGGAGACCCGGTTCGCTTCGCCGAGGTACTCGTGCTCGCCACGCCGTGCCCACTCGTGCTGGCCGCGCCGGTCGCTTTTCTGGGGGGTATGAGCCGGGCAGCCCATCGTGGAATCATCGTCAAGGGCGGCGGGGTGCTCGAAACGCTCGCTCGGGTGCGCACGGCCGTCTTCGATAAGACAGGCACCCTCACCGTCGGTGCACCGACCATCACCCGGATATTGCCCCGCGAGCCCTGGGAGGAAGCCGGGCTTCTCGCTCGGGTGGCGTCCGCGGAGCGATTCTCCTCCCACGTGCTCGCTGCCTCCCTTGTTCAGGCTGCCGAGGATCGTGGCCTTACGCTCCTCGCGACGGAGGCGGCCACAGAAGTAGCGGCGCAGGGTGTCACGGCGATCGTCGATGGCCATCACATTGCAATCGGCACTCTCGCATTCGCGGCAGAGGTGGCCCCCGGAATCGAAGCCGCCGTGCTGAATGCGGGTGAGCTGGCGATCTACGTGGTGATCGACGACCGCTTCGCCGGTACAGTCGTCGCGAGCGACCCGGTGCGCGAGAATGCGCGGGCGACGATCGCGCAACTCGGCGCGCTCGGAGTGCGTGAGACCGTGATGCTCACCGGCGACGCTCGCGCAACCGCGTCTCATGTCGCTTCGACAGTGGGTATCTCGCGCTTCATCGCGGACTGTCTGCCCGGTGACAAAGTCGACGCTGTGAGGGCGATCAGCGCACGGCCGGTGCTCATGGTCGGGGACGGTGTCAACGATGCTCCCGTGCTGGCCGCAGCGGATGTCGGGGTTGCGATGGGCGCGCGCGGAGCGACCGCGGCGAGCGAGTCTGCCGCTGCCGTCATACTGCTCGATGACATCTCCGTTATCGCTCTCGCAATCCGCATCGGGAAGGACACCGTGCGGATCGCGCTTCAGAGCATCTGGCTGGGAATCGCGCTCAGCATCGGTCTCATGCTCATCGCCACGTTTGGCGTGATTCCCGCCACTCTCGGTGCGGGAATCCAGGAGATCGTGGACCTTGCGACCATTCTCAATGCGCTCCGGGCGATCCGCCCGCACGAGCGCGCTGATCTGCCAGGCACTCCCGCACTCATCCCCACACCCGCGAAGGAATTCACCCATGAATGACACAACCACCGCCCCCACCCCCACATCACCGGTGTTCACGGTGCCGGAGGGCAGTATCGTCGTCGGCCATGACGGATCCCGTGATTCCGATACCGCTCTCGCGGTCGCCTTCGACTTCGCCGGGAAGCTCGGGGTCGACATAGTGGTGGTGCGATCGTGGAGCATCGATACCGCCCCGCACGGTGCGCTCTACAACCATGGCTATGTCTCCTCGTTTGACGAGGTCACCGAAACGGTGCGA
>JAYTTG010000131.1:0-2222 GCA_043745175.1 Microbacteriaceae bacterium | reverse complement strand
GCACGGTCTTGCATGATCTTCGAGCCGCGAAGTGAGTCTCGGTGGTGGATGAGAGTGACACTGTTCGCGAAGCGAGTGAGGAACATGGCCTCCTCGAGGGCGGAGTCACCACCACCGGCGACAGCGATGTCTTTACCGCGGAAGAAGAACCCATCACAGGTCGCACACCACGACACACCATGCCCGGTGAGGCGTTGCTCGCCCTCAATTCCGAGCTTGCGATACGCCGAACCCATCGCCAACACGACTGCGCGAGCACGACTGCGCGAGCACGATAGACGATGCCGGAACCCGTGGTGATCGTCTTCACCTCGCCGGTCAGGTCGAGCGCTGTCGCGTCGTCGTAGACGAGGCGCGCACCGAACCGTTCAGCCTGCGCGCGCATGTTCTCCATGAGCTGGGGTCCCAGAATTCCGTCGGGGAAGCCGGGGAAGTTCTCCACCTCGGTCGTGTTGACCAGCGCACCGCCAGCTTCAACCGAGCTTGTCAGCACGATGGGGGCAAGGCCGGCGCGGGCAAGGTAAATCGCGGCCGTGTAGCCGGCGGGGCCGGATCCGACGATAACGACGTTCTGGATGTCGATCATGGGGTGAGTTCTGTCGCTTCGATGCCGAGTTGGGCAAGCATGGTGACGACGTTTGAGCGGATCTGGTCACGGACGCGACGCACATCCTCAAGCGGTAAATCGGCCGGATCATCGAGCGCCCAGTCCTGATAACGCTTGCCCGGATAGACCGGACACGCATCCCCGCACCCCATCGTGATGACCACATCAGCGGCCTGGACGACGTCGTCGGTCAGTGGCTTCGAGAACGCTTCGTTGAGATCCAGCCCCAGCTCTTCGATCGCGGCGACAACTGACGGATTCAGTTCGTGGGCGGGCGCGGATCCGGCCGAACGCACATGCACGGCACCGCCAGACAGTGCGTTCGTCAGCACAGCTGCCATCTGGGATCGCCCGGCGTTTTGCTCACAGACGAAGAGCACCTCAGGCACGGAGTGGTCGAAAGCACCCTGGGCCTGAGCAAGGGCGGTCAGCCGGTCGGTCGCAAAACGGGTGGTGTTGGTTGCCAGAAATGCCTTGATCGTGGAGGTGCGTAGCAGCCCCGTGTAGGACTCGAGGACGTAGCGTTCGACAGTCTCTGGCGCGAAGACCCCGGCGAACGTCTCGGCAAGTTCGGCCGATAGGCGCCGCAGGTAGTCCTCCGGGTAGCTCAGCCCGGGCAGCCCTCGTCGGGCACTAATATCGCTCACGGTGAAGCCTGTTCAGACCGTGGTGGGTAGCAACTCGGCGAGAAGCGCCTGAACGCGGGCCTTGATGTCATCGCGGATCGGGCGAACCTCGACGATCGACTTTCCCTTCGGGTCGGTCAACTCCCAGTCCTCGTAGCGCTTGCCGGGGAAGATCGGGCAGACATCGCCGCAGCCCATCGTGATGACAACAGCAGAGTCTTTGACCTGCTCGGTTGTCATGAGTTGAGGCACAGCTTCTGAGATGTCGATACCCTCCTCAGCCATCGCCTGGATCGCCATCGGGTTGATCTGGTCCCCCGGCTCCGATCCACCAGAGCGCACCTCAACGGCTCCGCCGGAGAGTTCGCGCATGTAGCCGGCGGCCATTTGCGAACGGCCAGCATTGTGGATGCAGACGAATAGGACGGTGGGCTTTACGGACATTGGGATTCCTCGCTGTTGACGATACCCAAAAGCATAGACCGTCGTCTATGGGTTTGCGTGCTGCTGCAAGAAGAGTTCAGGCAGCATTCACCCGCAGAGTCGCAAGCAGTGTGCGCACGTGCGTTTCGATGTCGTCTCGGATGTCACGGACCTGGCTGATCGGTAGCCCTACCGGGTCTGCAATATCCCAGTCGAGGTATTTCCTGCCCGGATACACAGGACAGGCATCTCCACAGCCCATCGTGATTACGAAATCCGCAGCACGCACCACCTCGTCGGTGAGCGGCTTCGGAAATTCACCACCGATCGGCACCCCGATCTCATCCAGCGCAGCCACGATCACAGACCGCACAGCGCTTGCCGGCTCCGACCCGGCCGTGCGAACCCGGACAGCGTCGCCGGCGAGATGACGCAGAATGCCTGCCGCCATCTGAGACCGACCCGCGTTTTGCACACACACGAACAAGACCTCGGGAGCGTGATCGAGACCGCCCGACTCAACCTTCGCGAGGGCAGAAAGTCGATCAGCCGCAAAACGGGATGCA
>JAYTTG010000130.1:0-2226 GCA_043745175.1 Microbacteriaceae bacterium | reverse complement strand
ATTCGGCAGGTAAGCGCCAGACCAGCTTCGCGGCGGTCGAGGTAATTCCGCTCATCGAGACCACCGATGTCGTGGAGGTGCCTGAAGGCGACATTCGCGTGGATGTCTTTCGCTCGAGTGGCCCGGGTGGCCAGTCGGTGAACACCACGGACTCTGCCGTGCGCATCACCCACATCCCCACCGGCACGGTCGTGTCGATGCAGAATGAGAAGAGCCAGATCCAGAACCGCGCGGCAGCGATGCGTGTGCTGCAGTCCCGCCTGCTGCTGATCGAGCGGGAACGCGAGGCCGCGCAGAAGAAAGAACTCGCCGGAGTGATCACCGCAAGCTGGGGGGACCAGATGCGTAGCTATGTACTCGCGCCCTACCAGATGGTGAAGGACCTGCGAACGGATTACGAGGTTAACAATCCGACAGCGGTCTTTGACGGCGACCTCGATGGTTTCATCAACGCTGGCATCAAGTGGCGCAAGCGCGACCAGAGTTAGGGTAGCGGCGAGGCGGCGAACGGTGGCCTGCCGCATCCGCAGCTCTGGCGCACGGTCAGGGTCGTCGTGTGAAGCGTGAACTCTGATGATTCCACTGCGGCGAGGAGTCGATCGATCGCTTCGCGTGCCATATCCGTGACCGGCTGCCGCACAGTGGTGAGAGCAGGCCAGCTGTATTCCGATTCCGGGGAGCCGTCAAACCCGACCACCGCGATTTCGCCGGGAATGTTGATTTCGGCCTCGTGCAGTGCCCTCAACACGCCCAGCGCCTGCATATCCGAACTGGCGAAAATGGCCGTCGGGCGGTCGTCGCGCGCCAGCAGAGCCTGTCCGGCCGCGTATCCGCCCTCGCGGGAGTATGCCGCTGGCTCCATCGGACCCATCGGAATACCAGCGGCAGCGAGTGCATCGCGCCACCCCCTCTGGCGCTGGTCGCCCGGTCCGAGTTCTCCGACATAGCCGATTCGGGTGTGACCGTGCCAGATCAGGTGCCGAACTGCCTCCGCGGCCCCCTGATACAAATCCGGCCCGATTGCGGGGATGCCGTCGACGGCGACGAACTGGCCGGCGCCGACCACCCCATTGGAGATCCTCATGAACACCCTTTCTGGGGATCACGGTTTCATTCCTGCAGAAACAAATCCATTCGTGTGGTCAAGACTGTGCTTTCTGAGAGTCGAGGCATGCGGCCTGTCGCTCTTCCCGATTCAGGACTACGTCCTTAGAGTCGAACGGTCATGATTCGGTTCGATCAAATAACCAAGCTCTACAAGGGGAACGCGCGCCCGGCGCTCAATGCGGTGACGCTTGAGATCCTGCGCGGCGAATTCGTGTTCCTCGTTGGAGCATCCGGCAGCGGCAAGTCCAGCTTCCTTCGGCTCGTGCTGAAGGAGGAGAACCCTTCCAAAGGGCAGATCCATGTGCTCGGGCAGAACCTGGGGCAGCTCACCAGTCGCAAGGTTCCCTATTTTCGGCGCAACCTCGGCGTGGTGTTCCAGGACTTCCGCCTGCTCCCGCAGAAAAACGTCTTCGACAATGTGGCCTTCACACTCCAGGTGATCGGCAAGTCGAAGGGGTTCATCCAGGAGGCGGTTCCGGACGTCCTGAAGATGGTCGGTCTTGCCGGCAAGACCAATCGGCTCCCTCACGAACTCTCCGGTGGCGAGCAGCAGCGCGTCGCGATAGCCCGCGCCATCGTCAACAAGCCCGCTATCCTGCTGGCGGATGAGCCGACGGGAAACCTCGACCCCTCAACATCCGCTGGCATCATGACACTGCTCGAGCGCATCAGCCAGAGCGGGACCACGGTGATCATGGCTACCCACGATGCGGGAATCGTCGACCAGATGCAGCGTCGCGTGATCGAACTGGTCAGCGGCCAGATCGTGCGCGACGAACGCCAGGGCGGCTACCAGACCCAGACCATTCCCGTGCAGGGCTTCGGGCCGGCATCCGTCTCGCGGTCCAATCTCGGCATCGCCGGGCAGGCCGAGGAGGTCACCGGATGAGGTTCGGCCTAATCATGTCCGAGGTCGGCAACGGCCTGCGTCGCAACATCTCGATGGTCGTCTCCGTCGTGCTGGTGACATTCATCTCGCTCACCTTCGTGGGTGCTGCAATCCTGCTGCAGTTCCAGATTGGGCAGATGAAGGGCTACTGGAACGACCGCGCCCAGGTGTCGGTCTACATGTGCACTGACTCGTCTACCGCGGGACAGTGCAACCTGGTCGAAGCGACG
>JAYTTG010000129.1:0-2228 GCA_043745175.1 Microbacteriaceae bacterium | reverse complement strand
CCGGTCGAAGAGACCGCGCTCGGCACCACCCTCGAGTCGGTCAAGCAGCGTTTCGGGCGCATGGGACTCGAGGTCAGCTGGCACGGTACCGGCCAGGTACTTCTGCCGAGCGACGTTCTCGATGCCTTCCTGCTTGCCCTCGCCGAATGTCTCGAGAACGTGCGTCGCCACGCCGGAGTCACCGACGCCCATGTGACGATCACCGATGACGAATCCACGGTGCGGGCAATGGTCACGGATGCGGGCGTCGGCTTCAATATCTCGGATATCGACGAAGCCCGGCTCGGTTTCAAGGACTCCGTCGTCGCACGACTCAAGGATGTCGGCGGCAACGCCAGGCTGTTCTCCTCCCCCGGAGCCGGTACCACGGTAGTTCTGGAGGTCCCCAAGTGACCGATTTCGCCCGGCCCGAAGAAAACACGCTCGGCGTCATTCTCGGCAAGCGCAACCGCGCGGGCGTCCCGGCCGGGTCGACCGCCGGTCGCGCCATGCGCCAGGCCAGCGCGCGAGGTGCCAGTCTCGGCACCGGATACCTCGGCATCGGCGCGAGCGTTCTCGCGGCACTCCAGGGCGCATACGGTCTGGGCATGTTCGTGAGTCACGCGGGCGACTATCCCGACATCGTGCCGGCGGCAGCGGCCTGGGTTGTCTATGCGCTCGCACTCAGCGGTGTCGCCGCCACCATCGCCACGCGGGGCGAGCAGATGCCCGATTGGCTCTTCGCAACATTCCTGCTCGCCCTGGCCGGCGTGGTTGCCCTCGATCTCATCGCAATCTGGCCGCTGCACGATGTCGGACGGTATTCGACAGCCGCGTCATCCGCCGGTTTCGGGCTGCTCGCCGCGCTCACTCTGCGACGAAGGCGGGAACTTTTCGCCGCAGTTTCCACGCTCGGTATCGTGCTGGTGGTGGCCGTGCTGCTCAGCACCAAGTTGACCGCGGCGAACATTCCGGCTCAGATCCTGGTTGTCACCATCGCGGTGATGCCAGTGCTGTTCGGGCTCTCCATCGTGCGACGATTCCGTCGGATCGTGCAGCTCGAACTCGACCGCGTGCTGGTGCAGAGCACTGTCTCCGCACCACGCTTTGCGGTCGGGATGCTCGCCTCCGAGGAACTCGCGAGGCTCGACCTCGCCGCCGAGGAACTGCTCGAATCCGTGGCGACCGGTCGCATCAAGCTGCCCCTCTCCCCCAAGACGGCGTCAACCGCGGCATCCCTCGCCACCGAGCTGCGCCTGCACCTCATCGAGGGGCGCCGCGAAACCTGGCTCTACCATGCGATCACCGAGTCGGAGCAGTTGGGAAGGTCGGTCACCCTGGCCGACCGCGGAAGCCTCGCCGGACTCCTCGGTCCGCAACAGCGGGACGGGCTTCTCGCGGCGGTCTGGCTTCTCGTGAGCGACCAGAGCAAAGCCAGCCCCACCGCCCAGCTCAGCATCGGCCCAGTCACCGCGATCCCGAACCCCGGATCGAAGACGATCACCGTGCCGCTGGTGATCATGACCACGGCAGTGCCCCGCAATCGAGTGGATCCTGCCATCTGGGATGCGATTGGCAAAGTCGGTCGTTTCCTGGACTCCACCCAGAATTCGAGCCTGCGTGTCGAGATCGAGTGCGTGGTCACGAACCCCGCCGACCAATAGCATCAAATCAGACTCGTCCACAGAATGGAAAGCCCCGTGCCAGACAGCTCATTCCCCAACACCGACGATCGTATTCGCCTTGCTCTCGTCGACGACCACAAGATGTTGCTCGGTGCGCTCACCGAATGGATCCGTAATGCGGCATCAGACATTAACATGGTCGCCGCCGTCTCCACCTGGCCGGACTTGCTCACGCATCGCGAGTTCCCGGTCGACGTCGTTCTGCTCGACCTGGATCTCAAAGACAACATCCCGATCTCGCTCAAGATCTCAACGCTGAAGACCACAGGCGTGAAGACGGTGCTCATGAGCACCTATTCCGAGCCGAACGTAGTGCGCGAGGCATTGGCGGCGGGGGCCCTCGGCTATCTCGTGAAGAGCGAAGATGCCGAAATGATCGCCGAGGCTATCCGTGCCGCTGCGAAGGGCGATTCCTTCGTCTCTGCAGAACTCGACCTCGCGCTCAACGCAGCAGACGTCGGCGGCGCTCCCAAGCTGAGCGCGCAAGAACGACGCGTCATGGCCCTGTACGGCGGTGGCGAGCCGGTCAAGGCCGTCGCCTTCCAGCTCGGAATCTCGGAGGAG
>JAYTTG010000128.1:0-8163 GCA_043745175.1 Microbacteriaceae bacterium | reverse complement strand
CTCAGGCAGCACGCTCGTGGTGGTCGAACATCGTGTCGATGTGTGGTGGCCCCTGGTGGATCGGGTCATCGTGCTCGCTCCCGGCGGGGGAGTCCTGGCGGATGGTGCGCCGGATGACATGCTGCACCGCGAGGGCGCGGCACTTGCCGCCTCGGGAGTCTGGGTTCCGGGGTATCCTCCGCAGTATCCGTCACGGCTGCACCGGCCGGGCGGAGCTCTGCTGCACACCGAGTCCCTCGCCATCGGCCGCTCGACGGCCCTCCACTCCACCATCGATCTGGTCGCGCGAGCGGGGGAGTGCATCGCCCTCACCGGGCCGAACGGGGTGGGGAAGACCACCCTCGGCCTCACGCTCGGTGGGCTGTTGCCCGCGACCGGCGGGCGGGTGGTCGCGGACGGGCTGGCCCGGGGGATCGGCGCCGATCCCGTGCGCTGGAAGTCGCGCGAGCTTGTCACCCGCATCGGGAGTGTCTTCCAGGATCCGGAGCACCAGTTTGTGAGCGGTACCGTTGCCGGTGAACTCGCGATCGGGGCACGAGCGATCAAGCTGTCCAGCGATGAGACGGCCCGTCGCATCGATCCGCTGCTCGAGCGCCTTCGACTCGGCCACCTCACCGAGGCGAATCCCTTCACTCTTTCGGGCGGGGAGAAGCGCCGGCTCTCCGTCGCGACGGTACTGATCACCCGCCCCCCGCTCCTGGTATTGGATGAACCGACCTTCGGGCAAGACTCCCGCACCTGGGCCGAACTCGTGGCATTCCTCGCCGAGCTTCTCGACGAGGGCAGCAGCGTGATTACGGTCACTCATGACGCCCACCTCGTCGACGCCCTCGCCGACATCGAACTGCGGATGTCGCAAACCAGCCACCGCCTCGAATCGAGAGTTCCGTGATGGCGACCGCCGATATCCTCACGCCAACCGCCGCAACCCGGGCGATCTACCGCATCAACCCGGTGGCCAAGCTTGCTGCGACCGCCGTGATCGGCATCGCGCTCGTGCTTTCGATCGACTGGGTATCGGCGTCCGTCGCCCTCGCCGGTGAGGCCGTTCTATTTTTCTTCGCCGGGCTCGGACCGCGCCGGTTCATGCGTCGCACCCTACCGGTGGCGATCGCAGCTGTCTTCGCGGCCGCCACGATTCTGCTCTATGGCCGGGCATCCGGGGCGAGTCACTGGCGGTTCCTGCTCGTCAATGTGACCGACGGATCGATAGAGCTCTCCCTCGCCACGCTACTGCGGGTTTTGGCGATCGGGCTTCCCGCTGTCGTGTTGTTCGTGACTGTCGATCCGACCGATCTCGCTGACGGGCTCGCCCAGGTGTTGCGGTTGCCCTCCCGGTTCGTGCTCGGTGCGCTCGGCGGCCTTCGCCTCGTCGGACTATTCGCGGAGGATTGGAAGTCGCTCGAATTGGCCCGTCGCGCCCGGGGGATCGCCGATAGTGGACGCCTGCGCCGCTTCGCCGGGCAGGCATTTGCGCTCCTGGTGCTGTCGATCCGCCGCGGCAGCAAGCTGGCCATTGCGATGGAGGCCCGTGGCTTTGGCTCGTCGATACCGCGGAGCTGGGCGCGGGAGTCTCGCTTCGGTGGGAAGGAATGGATGCTTGTGGCGTTGTCGTTCGCGGTCGCACTGGCGGCGGTCGGTACCTCGGTGCTCACCGGACACTGGAACTTCCTTGCCGGAGTGTGACGCGCACGCCCTGCGCGCGCGCCTCGGCCTTGCGTCCCGCCCGGTCGTACTCATCGACGGAGGCTCCGGCTCGGGCAAGACCACCCTCGCCGCTGCTCTCGCGCCGGCTCTTGCCGCCCAGCTCGTGCGGCTCGATGATTTCTATCCCGGGTGGGACGGCCTCGAATCCGCGAGCGCGGCGGTGAGCGATGGCGTGCTCTCCGCGGTGAGTCCGGGGTGGAGGCGCTGGGACTGGACGACCGAGACCACCGCGGAATGGCACGAGGTCGACCCCTCGCTCCCGCTCGTAATCGAGGGTTCCGGATGCCTCAGCCGTGCTAATCGCAGACGCGCGACCTTCGGCATCTGGGTCGAGCTCGATGCGCCGACCCGCAAGCAGCGGGCCCTCGCCAGGGACGGCGAGGCCTACGCTCCATACTGGGATCGCTGGGCGGGTCAGGAGCGGGCGTTCGCGCTTCGTGAGCGACCGTGGCAGATCGCCGACCTGATTCTGACCGATGACGATGTCACCCGGTTGATCGACGGGCTAGCGTCGTGAGTATGACTTCCCCTTTCATCACCGTCACCGAACTTGGCTCCGTCGTTTCCGCCGCTGCCCCGATTGTGCTCGACGCGAGTTGCGTGCTTCATCCAGCGAAGTTCGACGGGGACTACCGCCGTGACTCGGGTCGCCCGCGCTGGCTGGAAGCGCACATCACCGGATCTCAACATGTTGACGTACCGACTCAATTCTCCGATGGCACCGCAGCGCTGCACTACACCCATCCCACACCCCAGGCGATTGCGGATGAGCTCGCCCGAATCGGTGTCGCAGAAACGGATACCGTCGTGGTCTACGACACCACCGGTGGACTTTTTGCGGCACGACTCTGGTATCTGCTGCGCTGGATCGGTGTCGATGTGCGTGTGCTGGACGGTGGACTTTCGACCTGGATCGCGGCCGGCTCGCCGGTATCGATCGGAGATGAGCCCGCCGCCATCCCGGTTGCACCCTGGAGGGTTTCGGTGGCACACGATGCCTGGATCACGAAGGACGAGCTGGTCGAACGCGCGGAATCGGATGCCCGCCCGCTGGTCTGCGGGCTGCCCGCTGGCAGCTTCACCGGTGCCGTCCCCTCCCGATACGCCCGTCGTGGCCGCATCCCCGGCAGCGTCAACGTCTCCTCGCGCGACCTGTTCGCTTCGGATGGCACGGTAAACGACGACGAGTCCCTGCGCGCGGCGTATGCCGCGCAGGGGGTCACCGGCGCCGAAGAGGTGCTGCTCTATTGCGGCGGAGGCATCTCGGCATCCGCCAATGCCCTCACGCTGGTCGAAGTCGGGGTGACCGCCGTGCGCATCTACGACGGCTCGCTTGAGGAGTGGTCGGCCGATGAGTCGCTGCCACTGGCGCTCGGCTGACCCTCCCCGCTGGCTCGCCGGGCATCTCCTGCGTTTTCAAACAGGTGGGGAAGGGGAACAGAGGTTCAGAGTCCGGACTGTTTCAGGGCCGACTTGAGCAGTTCGATGTCGATCTTGGCGTGCTCGCGACCGATGGCGCTCGCCTCGTCCGCGTTGCGGGCAGAGATCGCATCCACCAGCATGATGTGGTCGACGAGCGCACGCGCCTCCATCGCCCGCATTCCCTCCGGTGATCCCCACAGGTGTGCTGGTGCGCTGATGCTGATGCGCGACTCCAGTTCGAAGACAACGTCGCGCAGCGTCGTGTTGCCGGCCGCATCGATAATGGCCAGGTGCAGAAGTTCATCGGCCTTCTGCGACGGGAGTCCGGATCCGGCGTGCCGGAAGGCCTCCAGTCGCTCGTGCAGCAGCGCGACATCGGTCGCGGAGCGGTTCTCCGCCGCTGCACCGGAGATGACGCCATAGAGGCGACTGAGCGCCTCGCTCGTGTCGAGCAGGGATTCCCAGCGGGCCGAGAGTGTGCGCTGAACCGAGGCGCTCGAGGAGGGGGGCCACTGCTCGCGAACGAAGGAGCCACCGTCCCTCCCCCGTTGGGTTTCGAGTAAACCGAGCTCGACGAGACGGGCGAGCGCGGCCCTCACGGTCATCCGCCCCACCCGCAGGGATTCGGCGAGCGCGCGTTCCGAGGGCAGCCGTGACCCGGGCAGGTATTCGCCGATTGCGATCGCCGTGACCAGGCGGTCGGTGATGTCGTCCACCCGCGAGGATGTCGAGAGCGGCCGCTCGAGGGCGCCCTCGCGAGCGCTTGGTTCGACGGTCAGCGCATCCGGATTGTCGATTCCCACCGCTCCACCGTATCGTCGATCGGTTCGAGGTTTTGCGCCAGGAAGAGTCCAGCTGAGTGCAGCGCGTGTTACGGCTGCATTAACTCCCGATGAATGGTCTTTTCATAAGACCATTGCTCGTGCACACTGAGCAACAGCTTTTTTGTGTTTTCCGCTGAACAACCCCACTGTTCTATTTTTTGCAAGGAGTACCCCCAATGGCGACGGTATCTACCCAGTCCATTCCGTTTCGAGAATGGACGACCTGGGTTCAGGTGACCACTCCCGATGAGCCTCGACCGGGTGCGCTTCCTCTTGTCGTATTGCACGGTGGGCCGGGTATGGCGCATAACTACGTTCGGAATATTGCGGGGCTCGCCGAGACGGGGCGCACGGTGATCCACTACGACCAGTTGGGCTGTGGACTGAGCACCCATTTGCCCGACGCCCCAGCGGAATTCTGGACCCCTCAGCTCTTTGTCGACGAGTTCGAGAACCTTGTGCGCCACCTCGGCTTCGAGAGGGTGCACGTGCTTGGGCAGTCCTGGGGCGGCATGCTCGGCGCAGAAATCGCGGTCCGACAGACTCCCCAATTGCAGAGCCTCGCCATCTGCAATTCACCAGCCTCGATGCAGCTCTGGGTCGAGAGCGCCGCCGAACTGCGGTCTCGACTGCCCGCGGAGGTGCAGGACGCACTCGATCGTCATGAAGCGGATGGCACGGTAACGCACCCGGAGTACCTGGAGGCGACGGAGGTTTTCTACTCGCGGCACGTCTGCCGGGTCACTCCGACTCCCGAGGACCTCATCGACAGCGAGAACCAGATGGAAGCGGAACCGACGGTTTATCACACGATGAACGGCCCGAACGAGTTCCACGTGATCGGCACACTGCGCCACTGGAGCGTAATCGACCGACTGCCCGCCGTCGCGGTGCCGACCCTCGTGGTGGCCGGTGAATTCGACGAGGCCACGCCAGCCACCTGGCAGCCTTTCCTCGACATCATCCCCGGTGCTGCCGGGCACGTCTTTGCGGGGGCAAGCCATTGCACCCATCTCGAACAGCCCGAACAGTTCCGGGCGATCATCGCCCGATTTTTGGACCAGAACGATCAGTAGCAGCAGTTCATCCGTAATTCCCTGTCATCGCCGTTTTTTAGAGAAAGAGTCCGTCATGTCCGTCCGCAGTGAATCCCAGGGTGTTACCGAGCTCAGCTCGCAAGAGCAGCTCGAGTCCTATGGGTACAAGCAGGAGCTCAAACGATCCGTATCCACGATGGACCTGCTCATCTACGGCCTCATCTTCATGGTGCCAATCGCGCCCTGGGCTATCTTCGGAACGGTCTATAACGCGTCCGCTGGCATGGTGCCGCTGGTCTACATCATCGGGCTCGTGGCCATGATCTTCACCGCCCTCGCCTATGCCCAGATGGCCAAGTCCATCCCGCTCGCCGGATCCGTTTTCTCGTATGTAGGGCGAGGTATCAATCCGACCTTCGGATTCTTCGCGGGCTGGGCAATCCTGCTCGACTATCTTCTGGTGCCGACACTTCTCTACGTCTTCGCAGCCGAGTCGATGATCGGTATCTTCCCCGGATCCGCACGCTGGATCTGGGCACTCATCTTCGTGGCCATCAATACCGTCGTGAACCTGCTCGGGATCTCGTCGCTCAAGATACTCAACCGCATCTTCCTCGCCATCGAGGTCGTATTCATCGTGATTTTCGTAATCATCGCGGTCATCGCCCTCAACAACGGCACCATCCCGGGCGCCGAGTTCAGCACCACGTCTATCTGGGACTCGAGCAAGGTCACCGGCCCGCTCATCGCTTCCGCGCTCTCGATCGCCGTGCTCAGTTTTCTCGGCTTCGACGGGATTTCTACTCTCGCGGAGGAATCAACCGGACGGCGCAATTCGGCCGGCAAGGCCATGATCATCGCCCTGTTCATCGTGGCCTTCTTCTTCGTGCTGGAGACCTGGCTGGCGAGCGCCCTCGCCGCCGGGCGCACCTCCTTCCCCGACAACGAGGTGGGCAATGCCTTCTTCGACCTCGTCAGGGCCGCGTCCAACAGCGGCTGGGCCACGGCATTCTTCGTGGTTAACGTGCTTGCCGTCGGAATCGCCAACGCGATGGCGGCGCAGGCAGCCACCTCGCGGTTGCTCTACTCGATGAGTCGGGATCGCCAGCTGCCGAAATTCCTCAGCACGATCAACAGCCGCCAGGTTCCCCAGGCTGCGATCCTCACCGTCTCGGTGCTGTCTGCCATCCTGGTGCTGTTCTTCGTCGGGCAGATCGATCTGATCTCGTCGCTGGTTAACTTCGGTGCCCTGTTCGGATTCATGTTGCTGCATGTCTCGGTCGTGGTGCACTACATCGTGCGCAAGAAGTCGAAGAACTACCTCCTGCACCTCGTGGTGCCCGTCGTCGGATTTCTCATCATCGGCTATGTGTTGATGAACGCCAATGACGCAGCAAAGATCGGTGGAGTCGTCTGGCTGGTCGTGGGCCTCGGGGTGTACCTGTACTACCGCTGGTCGGGCCGCACGACTTCCACTCTCGGCGAAGAGACCTCGGAGGCCGTGCCAGCGACCGGCGAGCGCGGCGGGCTGTAAGCCATGGAGCACTTCCTCGATAAGACCAACGGCCAGCCCGGATTTTCGGCATCCGCCCCGCCCGCCCTGCGCATTGCGCCGGGGACGGGGGAGCGCATCGGCTTCGAGACGAGCGACGCCGTCTACGCGGAGCTGCACGAGCACCACGACATGTCCCGACTGACGGCGCAGATCAACCCCGTTACGGGGCCGGTCTGGGTCGAGGGGGCGATGCCGGGCGACGCGCTGAAGGTCACCATTCATGAGATTCGGCTCAAAGACTACGGCTGGTCGGTCAGCATCCCGGGGTCTGGGGCCCTGCAGCACCTGATGGGCGACGAGATGTTCACCCGAAAGGTGCCGATCGACGCCGAAGGGGTGCATGTGACCGGCCGGCACGTATTCGCGCCGCTTCCCATGATCGGATGCATCGGCACGGCACCCGCAGAGGGCTCGAACTCCACCCTCATGCCCTCCTACCCGCAGGGCGGAAACATGGATGTCACGGAGGTACGTCCCGGCTCGATTGTCTACCTGCCGGTGATGACAGAGGGTGGTTTGCTGTCTATCGGCGACATTCACGCGATCATGGCAGAGGGTGAATCGTCGTTCGTGGCGATCGAAGCCGAGGGCATCGCGGTGGTCAGCATCGAGCTCGTGACCGGAATGGCGCTCCGTGCACCGCGCATCGAGACAGCCGACGAATGGATCTTCGTCGGCCTAGGGGAGCCGGTGCAGGAGAGCATCCGCCGCGGGTACGAGGACCTCTTCGGCTTCCTGGTGGATGATCAAGGCTGGGATCGCGGCGACGCTTACGCGGTGCTGAGCGCGGTGGGGCACTCCCGGCTCGGCGGGCCGACGGGCGCGGTAGCGCCGGACCCGCTGCATCCGTTCGACGCCGTCGGCGCGGTGACACTGCACCGACTGCCGAAGAGCGTGCTCTGAGGCGTCAGCCCCAGCCCAGCTCGTGCAGCTCGTCGTCGTCGATTCCGTAGAAGTGGGCGATCTCGTGCACGAGGGTCACATGGATCTGGTCCTTCAGATCCCCGAGATCGGTGGCGATGGCGAGCAGCGGCTCCCGGTACAGGATGATGCGATCGGGTAGCTCCCCGAAGCCATAATTGCCCCGACGGGTGAGGTCGACGCCGTCGTAGAGGCCGAGAAGGTCGAGTGAGCCGTCTTCGGGGCGGTCCTCGGTGACGAAAACCACGTTCTCGAGCCCGTCGACCATCTCGTCGGGCAGAAGATCGAGCTCGTCCACCACCAGCTTCTCAAACTCCTCCGCGTCCAGCGAATGCATCAGCGATCGAGGCAATCGACGAGCGAACCCTGCACGAAGCCGAGCCAGTCGTAAAGGTCACGCAGAGCCGGATCTCCCGACCCGAGATCGTCATCGGTCTCGATACCCAGTCTCGTCGCGATCGTCAGGCGGATGTCGGTGAGCGACCGTAGCCAGGCCTGTGCCGCCTGCGCGTCCACCTTCACCGTCGTGGCCGAGGTCGCTCCGGCTGCTGGCGCCAGGTCGGCGACGATCCGGCGGGCGTTGGAGGCCTTGCGAGACGCGAGGTCGTCGGCGGTGAAGCGGCTGAACTCTGCGGAGGCCTCTGCGTCATCCGGATAGGCATCGGGGAGCAATCGCAGCAGTGCGGGGTCTCCGTCG
>JAYTTG010000127.1:0-2243 GCA_043745175.1 Microbacteriaceae bacterium | reverse complement strand
AGGCCCTGGAGCTGGCTCGGGAGCGGATCGATTCGATCGTCGGCGATCGGGTGTTGCTGCTGCCGTCCGCGTCATCCACCGCCCCGTCGACGACGGCGGATGCGGAGATACTCGAGCAGGTCCGCCAGAGCACCCTGCGCCTCAGCTGCGTCGCCAGCATCGGCGGCCGGCCGGCCCTGAGCGTGCCGGCCCTCACCGTGGAGGGCGCTCCAGTCGGGCTCGGCCTGGTCGGTCCTCCGCACACCGACATCGCGCTCATCGCGCTGGGGGAGTCGCTGGCGTAGTAGTGCCCGTCCAGCGATGTCAGTCAAGCGGCGGCCGCTCCACTGGCTGCAGGGTAGCGATCTTCGGCTTCCGATTGTCGCCGGAGGAGCGGCCGGTGAGGCGGCGTCCGATCCATGGCAGCACGTACCGGCGCCAGTATGCGGCCGTGCGTTCGTGCGCTTCCGCCGGGATTCCGGAGCGGGAGGCATCCGCGATCGGCACACCGAGTGCCGCGAGCACATTGCCAGCCACCCGCGCGTGCCCGACCGGATTCAAGTGCAGCTTGTCGCGGGACCAGTAGGGAAGCTGCGCGAGCTCGGTGTCGGCCCAGTTGTCGACGAAGGTCACGTGCTGCTTCGGGAGGCGATCCCGAACGGATGCCGCAAGCTGGTCTCCCCTCGCGCGCACAAACGATCCGAGCGGAATGTGACGGGTCGGATCGGCACCGCTTACCAGGATCACGTGCACGCCGCTCGCCACCGCGCGGTCGACCGCGGCCTCGAGCTGATCGGCGATCGCTGTGATCGAGACCCGGGGTCGCAGGATGTCGTTACCTCCACCGTTGATGCTCATCAGCGCGGGTGTGAGCGCGAGGGCGGCGGCGAGTTGCCCGGACACGATCGGGGCGAGTAGCCGACCCCGGATGGCGAGATTCGCGTAGGTGACCGGCCCTGTGGACGCCGCGGCGAGCCCGAGGGCTACCAGGTCGGCCCAGCCGCGGACCCCTCCGTCGGGCAGATCGTCCCCGACACCCTCGGTGAAACTGTCACCGATGGCGACGTAACTGGTCAGATTCGTGTGCACGAACTCGAGTCCATCACATTTTCCGAAACCCGTCGAAAACATCCGTTCAGTCGGTAGGCGATCGGAAACAACCGGTTCGAAAGCCGGCGACGACAGCCGGGCTATCGGATTGATGGCCACGGTGCTCACCTTCGCCGATCCTGGTGCGGGGGTGTGCGCCACTGCGATCGCTTTACGGTGAGAGTCGGTCGATATCGTGACCGTCGAACAGGTCGCCGCACTCCACCTCGGCCACGCCGTGGGCCACAAGGTAGTCGCGCGCTCCGCGGTCACCGACCAGAGTCGGGATGACACCGGCCCAGTGAGCGCGCCCGATCACCACCGGATGGCCCGGCATCCCTCCAAACACTGCTTGTGTCAGTGTGCTGTCATCAAGCGGCACGCTGAGTATGCGTACCGCAACCTCGAGGGGCAGGTCGGGGAGATCAACGAGTGTGATGAGAGCGGCGTCTGCGGGGGCCGCGTCCTCGAGGGCGGCAGATAGCGCCTGGCGCAGGGACTCGCCCATCCCGTCGGCCCAGTTCTTCACGACGAGGATGTCGGTGCCGGCGGGAACGAGAGCGGTCGCCTCGGCGGCGGCGGCTCCGAGCACCACGAGCACGTGATCGCAGCCCGCGGCCTGCAATAGCCGGGCGGACCGGGTGACCCAGGGCTCGCCATCCGCGGTTCGCATCAGTGCCTTCGGGCGCCCGAGGCGCAAGCCGGCACCCGCCGCGAGCACGATTCCGGTCAGCGTGGTCATGGGTAATGTTAGGCAGAAGATCCGGCTGCCCATGCCGAACTGGGCGCCGGGCCGATTGCGATCCTCGCGATATCACCTGCCGCCGCTGCTGAAACCGTTCGCGCACTTGAGCGATCGCAGCAGTAGATGGCCCGGTAAGGAACCGCTCTGACAACCATCGATGTCGTAACACCGGACCAGGTTGGTACCGATGAGTTGATCGGGCTCTACGATTCGGTGGGCTGGTCGGCCGATACCCGAGATGTCGGCACGCTTCGGCGTGCCCTGGCCGGATCATCCACCCTGGTAATCGCGCGGGACGGTGCTGTGCTGATCGGGCTGGCACGGGTCGTGTCGGACGGAGCGACCATCTCTTACCTGCGGGATGTTCTGGTGAATCCCTCTCACCAGGGCCACGGCGTGGGACGTACGCTGGTGCACGCTCGACTGACCG
>JAYTTG010000126.1:0-8292 GCA_043745175.1 Microbacteriaceae bacterium | reverse complement strand
GATCGAGGTAGTCGAAACCGAGAGCGTCCAGCGTTCCGTCGAAGGCCCTCAAGGCAGCATCCCGCGCATGGAATCCGTTGTTCAGCTTGCTGGTGACGAAGACCTCGGAGCGGGCGAGTCCCGATGCGGATACAGCCTCGCCGACCTGCTTCTCGTTACCGTACATTTCTGCGGTATCGATGTGGCGATATCCCACCTCGAGCGCGTCTAGGGTGGCCTGCCTCGTGTCGTCCGGGGGGATCTGGTAGACGCCGAATCCGAGTTGCGGGATGACGACCCCGTTGTTCAGGGCGATGGTCGGTACTCCGGTCATTGTGCGTGTCTCCTTGCGGTTCATTGCGGGTCCATTGGAGCCCAACACCGTGCGCGTCCCGCTTATGCCCAGCAATTGCCGAGAAAAATCGCGGATGACGAAGGTCGGGACAGAGGGTGCGCTAATCCTCGCCAGCAGGGCCAACGTCGATGAGCACCTTGCCAACGATGTCGCCCTCGACCGCCGCGTGCGCGTCTGCGGTCTCGGCCAGCGAATACCGGTGAAGCGGAAGCCCGACGTCATCACCGATGGGGAGTGCTCCGTCGATGATGGCGGCGTTGATGTCCGCAGCCGCGGCATCCCGCACATCCTGCCCCTGGGTATACAGCAACTGGAACTGATAGCGCACATTGAGCGTCATCAGCACCCGGATGTCGAGCACCAGCGGATCTCCGTTACTCGCGTAGACGGCGATCGAACCGCGGTTTCGGATGACCTTGCCGTCGAGCTCGGCGTTCGTATCTGGCGCGACTTCCACGATCAGGTCCACGCCGTCCGGGGCGAGCCTGCGGATCTCGAAAGCAGCATCGGTCTCGCGGTAGTTGACGACGTGGTGGGCGCCCGCCGCCCGTGCCAGGGCGGCTTTCGCCGGCGAGCTGATGGTCGTGATCACCGTCGCTCCGGCCCAGCGGGCTAGCTGGATGGCGGCATGACCGACGGCACCGGCGCCACCGGCGACCAGCACCGTCTTTCCGGCCAGTGCACCGGGTGAGAGCCGGGACGGGCCGTCCTCCGCCACGGTGAGCGCGCGATGCGCTGTCAGGGCTGGCACACCGAGGCTGGCACCGAGGTCGAAGCTCGCGGCATCCGGAAGCGGGTAGACGCGATTCCCCGGCAGCACGGTGAACTCCTGGGCGGTTCCGCCGCTGGCGCTCTGAAAGGCGGCGATCGCCGTCCAAACCCGATCCCCTACCGCGAAACGGTGCACACCGGAACCGACCGCATCGACGACGCCGGCGCCATCCTGGTTGGGTACGATCTCCGCAAAGGCCAGCGGATCACCCGGTTTCGATCCGCGGCGCGATTTCCAGTCGGTGGGATTCACCCCCGAGACGACGATACGGATCCGCACCTCCCCGGCCTCCGGTTCGGGCACCGGGCGCTCGACCAGGTGAAGCACGGATGGAGCGCCGGTTTCGCGATAGACGATTGCTTTCATGATGAACCCAACGCTACGCGTGTGCCGGGATTCCTGGCCGGGCAAACGGGCGGGACGCGCGAAAAACTCCATCCGGATGGGCGCGAGCACCGTCAGGGCGACTACGGGATTCTGCCCGTCGACGGTGCGTCCGGTGCCGTGCGTTACCGCGGCCGAAGCACCAACTGCCACGCGAGCTGCTCATTTCGGGCTGGTACCCCCGTCGAGGGCGAGCGCGGGTACGACGATTGCGGCGAGCCGATCCTCGGGAATCCGACCCCATTCTGACAGCGCGATATCGTGGCGAAAGGTGAGGGCCGTGGTGATCGAGCCCGCGGACGAAGAGGCAGAACCCATGACGGCGACGGCAGCCATACCGAGATCTGGAGGAACGTGCGAGTCGCGGCGTCCCTGTTCCCCGCCTCGATTGCGGCGGAAAAGACCACAGTCATCGGCAGTTTCGGGAGGCTTTCGGATCGAAAACGTAGGGCGCGTCACAGACCCCCAGCCGGCTGATCGCCACACCCGCGATCGCGGCATCCAGGGTGATGGTGCTGCCGTTGGTGTCACTGCCCGTGCTGTCTCGTTGACTGTGCCGATCGAAGCGGAAAACGGTGAATCGCTCAGCGAGAAGCGCGACCGGCGAATGTCACGATGATCGTGTGTTCGGGTTGTCACTAACGACGACGTAGGTCTCGTTCCGGTCGGTACGCACTCTTGTCCAAGATGCGACCAAGAAGGCCACCGGAATCGGGTTCGGACGCTGCATGCACTCGTTCGAGAGGTAGACGAGATCTCCCGGCCTGCCGGGACCAGGGCTAACGCTCGCAAAAGACTTGGCCCGCCTTCCCGCGACGGACGGCTCCCCTGGTCTGGGGCGCTTTCCCTGTTGCAATTGGCGCACGCGAGAATCTCCTTCGGGAGGGGCTTACGGGCATGGCGACCCTTGGAGATTCTCGCTTGCCAGGTGCTGCCCACCGATGACCGTTTGCCGTCCCTTGCGACACGTCTTCGCCTTCTGGAAGGATGAGCAAATGCGAATCGACCCTGATCCCAATGGTTCGGAGTTCGGCATGCTCTCGCAATACCTCGATTACCAGCGCGAGACCGTGCTTTCGAAGACCGACGGACTGACCCGCGAGCAGCTGACAGAGACGCACTCCCCATCCGAACTCACCCTCGCGGGCCTGCTGTACCATTTGGCGCTGGTGGAAGAGGACTGGATGGAGGTTCGCTTTGCTGGCCTCCCCGATCGAGAGCCATGGGCCAGCGTCGACTGGGACGACGACCCGAATTGGGAGTTCCGCACTGCGGTTCTCCTTGAGCCGGTGCAGTTGCGCAGCCGCTACCGCGAAGCCTGCGATCGAAGCCGGGAAGTCGTGTCCAAATCGACAGGCTTGGATCAACTATCGGTCACAGCACTGGGCGATGGTCGCAAATTTTCGCTCCGATGGGTGCTGCTGCACCTTCTTGAGGAGACTGCCCGTCACGCCGGCCACGCCGACTTTCTGCGCGAAGCGATCGACGGCACAGTCGGCGAGTAGCGAACCCACACGCCAGAATCATCGCTGAGCGAACGTCATCATCGCTGAGCGAACGTCTGAGAGCAGTATCGGCCACCCTTGATCTTTCAGTGGGTGGCCGCAGATCTATCGCGTTGAAGGTTGCCCTGTGACACAGCGTCGGCACGCTTGCCCGCTGGGTGGATTGGCCTCAGATCGGTCACGTTGGCCGCCCGGCTTGCGGGCCCAGAATGGCGACCGACTAATCGTCGCGGCTTCGCACGGTTGCGCGGCAAAAAGGCGAATCCTGTTCCATCGCTCCACGGGGAACTCGAGCCTTTCGCTCGTATTGGGTCGATCTGGTAGGTCTGAAGTGCCTCGTTGGGGTCCTCGGAGAGGCAATAGGAGGTGACGCCGTGGCTAGCTGGTAACAAACTTTGCCTGTGGTCGCCGCCACTTCGCCTTCGATATGAGACGTCCGTACAGCTCCGCGACGATGCCGCCATAAAAGTTTGCAGGTTCCACGACTGCGTAATATTCACGGGCTCGATTCGACAGCGCGCGATAAAGGTTCCGAACAGGCAATGTGCGAGGCATACCGACCGATCCTGCTTCACTGGCCTAATCGGTTTCGCTCGAAGTCCGGCTGACGGCCATTTCGGCTGGCGCAGGCGAATGCGTGATCGGGATCGAGACATTTGACGAGTAACCACGACGGGTTGTGGGTCTGCATAGAGGCCATCACTTCTTGTTGCGGTAGCTTTCGGCAGTGGCGACGAGTGCTTCGGTCCACGGTGTTGCGGTGACGCCGAGTTCGCGCTCCGTCTCGGTCGAATCAATGACGTACGGCATCTCGAACTGGTAACTCGAGGCCCACACTTCGCGCATCATCGGATTGACCACACCGAGCGAGCGCAAGAGAAGTTGTGGGTATCCGGAGACTTTTCCATGGGTGCCATAGTGCGCATTGAGTTGCCCGACGATGTCGGTGCGACTGGCGGTGCTGCTCGGAACATGCCAGATTCGGCCCCAATCGCCCGTGTGATCTGCGGCGGCGATGAGGGTGCTGACGATGTCGGGCAGGTAGCTCCAGCTGTGTGCGAGCTGCGGTTTACCCACGATACGGGCCGTCTTGGACCCGAGGACCGCGGTGAAAAATGACTCGCCGAGGTGTGCTGTACCGGTGGCTCTCGGCCCGAAATAGTCGCTGGCACGCACCTCAACGGCGCGAATGTGGCCGGCGTCTTGTGCCGCACGCATTTTCGCCCATCCGGCCCGGCGAATCATTCCCTTGGCTTCGGTGGTTGTCTCGGGTGAGTGTTCGGTCATTGCGCCGGTCGGCGCCCCATACGGGTAGAGGTTGCCCATAACGACGATCCGAGCGTCCGTGGCGGATGCGGCAGCAATAGCCGCCTCGAAGATCGGGGGCCATTGCGCGGCCCAGTCGGTGTACGGCGGATTCGTGCAGAGAAAGATGGTCGAGGCATCCGTTGCAGCGTGCGCAAAAGCGGCCGGATCATTCGCATCCAGTACTCGGGCGGTAGCACCGACGGCGGTGGAGCCTGAGCGGGTCGCGATGGTCACCGTGTCGCCCCGCGCCGCGAGGCGTTCGGCAAGCGGACGGCCAATCGGGCCGGCTCCAACAACGAGGTGCTTGTTCATGGGGTCCGTTCGTTTCGATCGTCACATCGCTCAATGCACGCAGAGTCTGGCAGACGGACAGAGCAGGAATAGCCACTCCCGCCCCAATTCATTGGCATTCGATCGGTTGGTCATCGCTCCGGCGTGCCCGCTTTCCTCAAACGGGAACGCAAAAGAGCAATCAATGGCCTGCTCGGCTATCCCGGATGCCGCCGTGCATCACGGCGGGCGGCGGAATTCTCGTCACGCGACACTGACCGTGTGGTCCCGTATGGGACGGTTTGGTGAGCCGGATTGAGACACGAAGCTGAGCCATCCGGCCGTCCCGGTTGCAGTTTTCTTTCGGGGCTGGGACTATCCGTCTGGGGGGATCAAGGCGATGGCACGGAAACATTCCGGCGATATTTCGCACCGCGCCTGTCACATCTCGTTGCGCATCCACGACGTTTCCTTTTGTTTTTTCGCCATGATCGCGAGGTGTGTCGCTACACCTGCATGCACCTCAGTACGTGGTTGAGAAACGTCGACAGTGAGGTCGAGCGCGTGCTTCTGATTGAGATCGATGCACGGGTGGACTTCGATCGGTCGCTGATGAGCGTCGAAATTCCATCGCAGCAACCGTGCGTGAAATCATCAGTACGGCCGGGGCGGCAGGCGTGACCGCCTTTGGCGCGGGGAGCGATCCTCCCCAACACAGCGGGACCCGAGCTGGCCTCCTGGCAGTAGCACTGCTGACGTTGGAGCTTGTTGCTGGCATACAGGCTTACCTGCTGAACACGGTGATGCCCATCATCGGGACCGACTTCGACGCGAAGGATTTCTATGGCGTGATCGTGGGATCAGCGCAGATCGCCATGTTCCTGACGATGCCTCTTGGTCCCTTCCTGCTGCAGCGCTTCCGGGTAGACCGGTTACTCCTGCACCTGAGCTGGCTGACTGTGGCAGGAAGCATTGCCACCGCCCTGGCTCCCAATATCGCCGTCTTCGTAGCGGGGCGGGTTACGTCCGGCCTCGGCGCCGGAGCGTTGGCGACGGTGTCGTTGGCGGCTATCGTGTCGGTTTTGCCCGCCGGATGGCGGCGCGCGGTATTAGTCGGCTACAACGTGATGTGGGTGTTCGCCTCGCTTGCCGGGCCTCTGTATGCCGAGTGGGTCACGTCTATGGCGAGCTGGCGTTGGGCGCTCGTTCTCTATCTCCCGCTGCTTATATCGGCGCGGATCGTTGCGGCCCGCCAGCTCAAAGGATCGATGCAGCACGGTGGCGATCACGAGCGTTTGACGTTGGGATCCGCATTCGTGCTCGCTGGCGGAGTCGCGTTGCTTTCGCTCGTCGGCCTGCAGGCGTTGCCTGCTCCTGCCACTATCGCCGTGGGTGTCATCGGCGCGGCAGCGGTGGTCACCGCCGCGCGGCGACTCCTTCCCAGGGGAACACTGAAAGGAGCAGTCGGACGCCCTGCCGCTCTCGCAACGATGGGCCTCCTGACGGGAGTGTATTTCGGTGCCCAGGCGATCATGTCTATCGTTGTGCAAGATTTTCTCGGAGGGACTAGCGGCCAGGCGGCAACCGTTCTTGCTGGCAGTGGGATGGGCTGGGCCATCGCGGGTCTCACTGCGAGCCGATGGCCTTCTCGGACCGCGCGAGCGTACGTTCGCCGCGCAGCGGTCGGGGGCTTCCTTATCGGCTTTGGGCTGCTCGTAGTCGGAAGTATCCTCGTGGTCGACAGCACGTCGCCGAGCATCACGTTGGTCCTCATGGGTTGGACGGTCTCGGGCGTCGGAATGGGGTTGACCTATCTGGACACTCTTAACAAAATCGTGGATGTCCCGCAGAACGTGGACGGCGTCTCTGTTGCGCGGGCAGCTACTGCAACAATCCTGATCGAGGCAATGGCGACCGCCGTGGCGGCGACCCTCGGGAGCGCAGTCGCTGGGCGGGCCGTCGCGCAGGGTGGCGGCACGAGCGCGGCTGCGATCCTATTCGCATTCGCCGTCGTCGGTGCCGCATCGGTGGTGTGGATGGCGCGCCGCGCGGCAGCAATCGACGGAGCACGCTGATCGTTCCAGGCATCAAAATTGCATGAGCAACTCGACCACATCCGCATGGGACAGTTTTCCACCACCTATGACCACGTCGATAATGAAAAAGTGGCGCTGACGGCTATCGAGACGGAGACCGCGACGGCGACGGCGACGGATGAGGTGCTCATGCAAATCCTCGCCGTTCAGCGCGCCAGGTGTTCCAGGAGAGTCGCAGCGGCCGTCCCGCTGACGAGCAGCCGCACGATCAGGCGAGAATGAGGGTCATGGCCCCGGAAATAGTTCAGAAGAGGGATTCTGTCGCAGTCCGGCGGATCCTTGAATCGTTGCCGGACTGGTTCGGAGATCCCGGGGCGATTGACAACTATGTGACCGCAGCAAAGAACATCGAGTTCCTGAGCTTTGTCTCTGTTGACTCCGGAAACGTACTCGGTGTCTCGCTGATCCGAAAGCACTTTCGCGAGTCTGCCGAACTTCATCTCATTGCTGTCGATCCCGTGGCCCGGGGCCGAGGCATAGGTCGCGCTCTGATCGACCACGTCGCCGCCGAACTGCGTGAAGACGGCTGCATGTTGCTGTCAGTTCATACCGTGGGGCCATCTTTCGAAAATGAGCCCTATGCTCATACCCGCGCGTTCTACCGAGCGACAGGCTTTCACCCGCTCGAGGAGCACATTAACCTCGACTGGGCTGGCCCAACACTGATCCTGGTGCGAAAGCTCTGAATCGACTGAGCGGTGGTGGTCCTACTCGCGCATCGTGATTCACGCGGCAGTCCCGGCGGACCGATAGCGTGAACGAATGGACAAGGTAGAACTGCGCACCGAACGGCTTCTTCTGAGGGCTCCACCTCCCAGTGACGTCGAGGCCATCACCGCGGCATATCAGGATCCGGAGATCCAGCGGAGAATACCGATCCCGGTTCCGTACTTGCGGACGGACGCTGAAGGATATGTCACCATCTACTCCGACTCTGGTTGGGCAAGCGGTACGAAGTGAACGTGGACCATCACGATCGGCGATGAGTTCGTAGGCGCAATCGGTCTTGACGGCATCGGTTCTGAGCAGCCACGATCGGCTATTGGTTGGCAGCCTCGTTTCGCGGCCGCGGTCTGCTCACCGAAGCTGCTCAAGCCGTCCTAGAGTTCGGCTTTGCAAGACCACCCAGAGGACTGGGCCTCATACGTATCGAGTGGCATGCCCATGCGGGCAGTCTTGCATCCGCTCGCGTCGCTCGCCGTGTCGGCTTTTAATTCGAGGGGACACTTCGGCTCGGTGCCAGAGGCACGTTACGCCAGAGAAGACGATTGTGTCGCCGGCATCCTTGCGGGGGATGGGCAGAGCTCGCCAGCATGGGCGATCCTCCCCTGATTCGCATTCTCACCCGCAAGAGGTCCAGGCTACGGGAAGGTGGATGAGGCTGGACAGAAGTCGCACGTTGCGTGGATCGACGACGCAATGCTGGGGACAGCTTTGCCCAGTGCTCTGCCTGATTTTGATGCCTGATTTCGCTGCCCCCGCTGGAGTGGGACCGTTGAGGAATAATTGTCAACTAGTTGACAACTCGCGATCTGGCTGAGTTCGTCGGGCAAGTCTCGATATTTTTGGATGGAGTCGCGGTTGCCGGAACGGCCCTTTTCGATGCGGGAGATTCAGCCCGAG
>JAYTTG010000125.1:0-8297 GCA_043745175.1 Microbacteriaceae bacterium | reverse complement strand
CTGGAACGGTTCGGGAAATTCTGGGGCGCGTTCAGCGTCATTGACCTGTTCATCCTGAATGCGCTGACGATCGTGACGGAGTTCATCGGAATCAGCCTGGGACTGACCTACCTTGGCATCCCGCAAATCCCCGGCATCATCGTGGCCGCCGTGTTTGTGATCGGGGCGGTCAGCACCGGATCGTTCCGCCGTTTCGAACGGCTGTGCATGATCCTCATCGCTGGCTCCCTGCTATTGGTACCCCTGGTGATTATTGTTCATGCCCCGATCGGGCAGATCGCGCACGGGTTCCTGATCCCCGGCTTCCCCCCTGGGGCTGAACTGTCCACCGTCACACTGTTGATTATCGGGATCGTAGGAACAACGGTCGCCCCGTGGCAACTGTTCTTCCAGCAGTCGTATGTCATCGACAAGCGGATCACCCCACGGTTCCTGAACTATGAAAAAGTGGACCTGTGGATCGGAATAGTGATCGTCGTCGTCGGGGCTACAGCCATCATGTCGGTGACCGCGGGAGCGTTCGGGGGCACTCACGGGTTCGGCAACTTCACCGATGCCGGCGGGGTCGCTAACGGGCTGGCCAAATATGTGAATAAGGCGGCCGGGATCCTGTTCGCCATCGCCCTCATCGATGCGTCTGTGATCGGCGCGGCCGCGGTGGGTCTCTCCACCTCCTACGCACTCGGTGACGTGTTGGGCCTCAAGCACTCCCTGCACCGAAAAGTATCGGAGGCGAAAGGGTTCTATGCCGCCTTCGCCGGCATCCTCGTCATCTCGGCCACTATCGTGCTCATCCCGGGCAGCCCGCTCGGGCTTATCACGGTCGGCGTGCAGGTCCTGGCCGGTGTGCTGCTGCCCTCGGCGACCGTCTTCCTACTGCTTCTCTGCAACGACAAAGCCGTGCTCGGACCATGGGTGAACGGGAAAGCCTTGAACATCTTCACCGCTGCGGTCATCGCAGTCCTGGTGATCCTGTCTATTGTTCTCACCGCCAGCGTTCTGTTCCCGGCGATCAGCTCGACCGCGATCGTCGGAATCCTGATTGGCGGAGCAGCCATCTCCCTACTCGCCGGGATCACGTTCGCGATCATCCGAACCGTGCGGCCCGCCGCCCCCACCGCTGACACCGTCGATCGGCGGGAACGACCCACCTGGCGGATGCCCCCCATCGCGTTGCTCAGTACACCGAAACTCTCCGGCGGACGACGCCTGGGGCTGACCGTGCTTCGCACCTATCTCCTGCTGGCCATGGTCCTCGTCATCGTCCGGGTCGTGCAACTGGCGACCACCCATTAACACCCCATAGTCACTCGCACCCCGTTCGGTGCAGAATTAGCCAAGCCCCCCGAAAGAAGACCCCATGAGCAACACAACAACCGTGCCGGAGACGTCCCCCCCGATCTATCTCTCCGCCCTGCTGCGGGACGCCGTCCTTGACGTCGATGGAAAAACCATCGGCACCCTCGCAGACGTGATCGTGCGTCTTCATCCGGACCGCTATCCGCCGCTGACCGGGCTGGTCATGCGGGTCGGACCCAACACCGTGTTCGTCCCCATTACCGACATCACGAGAATCGACAACAACCGCATCAGCCTCGGCACCGCCAAGCTGGATCTACGCCCGTTCGAGCGACGTGACGGCGAAGTTCTCCTCAAAGAAGCAGTCCTCGGCCACCGCCTCATCGACGTTGACCGGGCTGCACTTGTGCGCGCCTACGACGTCGCCATCACCGCCAGCCCCGAGGGATGGGTTGCGATCGGGTTGGACGTGCACAAACGCGGATGGCTGGGGCGTGCCAACCACCAGGAACATCCCATCCGGGACTGGAAATCTTTCGAAGCGCTCATCGGGCATGAAGCATCAATCAATGTTCGGTCCGGTTTCCGCAGACTTCGCGGACTTCGGCCCGCGCAAATCGCCGACCTGATCGAAAGCGCATCGGCCAAAGAACGCGACGACCTCCTCGACCACCTCCACAACAACCCCGACCTCGAAGCCGATGTCTTCGAGGAACTGGAAGAAAACCATCAAACCCAAGTCCTCAAAGCCCGAAGCACCGAGGAAATCGCGGACGTGCTGAGCCGGATGCGCACCGATGACGCCGTGGACGCCATCCTCGACCTTCCCCAGGACAGGCGACGCCCCGTCGTCGACGCACTCCCTGAAACAAAGCGTGCCGATGTACTCCGGCTCATGCGTTACCAGGACGGCAGTGCCGGTGGACTCATGGGAGTCGAATACCTCGCTATCGAACAGCATCACAGCATTGCCGAAGTGCTGCTGATTGTTCGGACGGCCACCTCCCAACAACCGGAGGCGCTGACGACAATCTATAGCGTCGACACCGAGAAGCGGCTCACGGGAAGCCTCAGCTTGGTGAGGGCGATCCAAGCTGACCCCAGCGAACGCCTCCAAGACATCTCCGACCCCGAGCCCGTCCATGCAGACCCGCGCGACGACATTATCGACATCGCCAACCTCATGGCCGACTACAACCTTTTGAGCCTTCCCATCCTCGACGATGAAGGACGCATCCTCGGCGTCATCACCGTTGACGACGCACTCGAAGCAACAATCCCGGAGGACTGGCGACGCCGCGACCGCCACTACCACGCCACCACCCAGGGAGACCAGCCCAGGTCAGCACAGTAGTCCTGCGAAAGAGAAGCGCGGGAACGATCATTGCGGGATCGGACCTGGTGCGTGGAACAGCGGATGCTGGCGGTTCGTGTCTGCACCGAGGTGCGCAGGGCGACCGTATTCTCCGGGTTCGACGGTGCGTTTGTCGAAACGGGCGGCGAACTCGCCGCGACAGTCGCCGCGCACTCCTGGGCGGGGCTGGCCGGACGACAGAGAACGCCACAAATACACGAATCCCGATTCGTGGCCAACGGACCCGAGCCATCTTGTCCCACGGGCTGCCGTGCACCCGCTGTGCCCGGTGTCGGCCGCTCCGCAGCACTGGATTCGCTTCAAGGACGTAGCCAAAGCGGGCTACCGACTCTCGTGAGTCGATAGCCCGTTCAGTCCGGGCTGTCAGAGCCCGCCGGTCATTCGCTCAGTGGCCTGAGCTGTCATCCGAGCCGTGGCCTCGGTCTCCGCTGTGCACCTCGCCGACATCATGCCCCGCGCCGTCATCCGGAACACCGGCGGCACTGTCCTTGCTGGTGTCACTGGCCTTGTTGGTGTCACTCTGATCGGTGGCGTCTCCGGCGTCATCGCTGATGTCTTCGCCGTCGGCGTGATTGCCATCCCCGCGCCCGATGCTGTCGTCACCATTCGGGTGGTCGGCATCCGTCGGCAGTCCGGTCGACGGTGTCGGCGCGGGAGTCGTCGTCGGGGTCACCGCGGTACTCACAGTGTCATCGACAGTGCCGTCGCCGCGGAGTTCCTTGTTGTCGCCGAAGGGCGAGGGAGAGACGGATGTGGCAGGAGTGCGGTCATCGGAGTGGCTCGCGGAACTGCTCTGGGCCTGGGCCGATGCGACGGCGCCGACCGACAGGGCGCCGGCGAGAGCGAGAGCAACAATTGTGACCGTCTTCTTGGTAGTGAACATTTCTGGCCTTTCAGAATCACCGCTTCAGGCGATGAGGGTGTGTGGCTGATCGGCCACGTGTTCATTCTGAAAGGCACAGATGAGAAGGTCGAGAGGCGACTATGAGAGGGTTCTTATCTTCGACAATCAGTCAGGTACCGGGTTTGTGCTTCCGAAATCTCGCTGGCACCGAATATCTTGGGGCATGACAGCCCTCCAGGTGACCAAGCAGGAAGCCCGGCGAATCGCCGTGCGCGCCGCGCTACTCAACGCAGACCGACCGGATGATGTGGTGGGCCTGGTGCACAGAATCGCCATGCTCCGGGTTGAGCTCACGAACACTGTGGCGCCTGCCGCGGACCATATCTGCTGGTCCCGCCTTGGGTCTTCCTATAGAGCGGTCGACACTGAACGTGCCCTCAGCCAGGGACTGCTGTTCGAGCGCGGGTGGATGCTGCGTCCAATGTCAGACCTGGGGCTTTACCTCGCGGGGATGCGCACCTGGGCCGACCGCACCAGCTCTCGCGGCTGGATGCGGGACAACGCGCACTTCGCGCGCAGCATCCTCGATCGCATCGCCGACGAGGGGCCGAGGTCGTCCCGCGACATCCCGGACGAAGCGGTGGCGCCCTGGCCGTCGACCGGATGGACCAACAACCGCAATGTGACGCAGATGCTCGAGTGCCTGCATATGGCTGGCGAGCTCGCGGTCGTTGGCCGGGCCGGTCGGCTTCGCCTGTGGGATCTCGCCGAGCGGGTCTTCGCAAAAGTTCCGGAAGTGCCCGCCTATGAAGCCCGTCTCATCCGCAGCGAACGGTTGCTCGGTGCCTGCGGCATCATGCGGGACAGCATCGCCGTGTCGCCGAGTGAGTTACACGGGGTCGTTCCAGTGGGCGAACCCGCGACTATCGAGGGGGTTCGAGGCAAATGGAGGGTAGATCCCGCCCAGCTCGACCGTCCGTTCGAGGGACGCACGGTGCTGCTCTCCCCCTTCGACCGGCTGATGACCGACCACCAGCGCGTCGCCAAGCTGTTCGAGTTCGATTATTCGCTCGAGATGTACAAGCCGGCCAGCGCACGCGTCTGGGGACAGTTCGCACTGCCGATCCTGCACGGCGACCGCCTGGTTGGCAAGGTGGACGCCCGCTCGGATCGTGACTCCGGACGCTTCATCGTGCACGCGATTCACGAGGATGAGCCCTTCGATCGGTCGACCCGGGCTGCCGTCGACGCCGAGATCGAGTCATTCGCGGGGTGGCTCCGATTGCGGGTTACTCGCGGGTGACCTGCGCGGGTGTGCGCCATCCACCTCCCATTTTTGCGACCACCTCCGTGTCCACACACGACGGTGGTCGCAAAAATGGGAGGTAGATGGTGCTATTTCCCGGTGCGGGGCGCGAGGTGTGCCCGGATACTGCGCACGGGTATTCCCCAGACTGACGATATATCGTTGAGTATCGTCGAGCCAGAATGGCAATGGCGCTGAGGAGGACATCATGAGTAGTTCATTTATGGGCGATGGGTTTACGGGACGCCGCGGTGGCGGCGAAGGGTGGCCAGGCGGCGCGGTGTGGGACGCGATGGACCAGCTGCGCGGACAGTTCGATCGGAAGTCCGGCCAGAGGATGGGACGCGGCGACGTGCGCGCGGCGGTGATTGCTCTTCTCGCCGAGAAGCCGATGCACGGCTATCAAATCATCCACGAGATCGAGGAACGCAGCAGCGGCGCGTGGAAGCCGAGTCCCGGCTCTGTCTATCCGACCCTTCAACTACTTGCGGACGAGGGCTTCATCGTTGCCGAGGAGTCCAATGGTCGCAAGACATACTCGCTCACGGATGAGGGGCGACAAGTTGCAGACGCCGCGGCAGATCACCCCGCACCGTGGGAAGCGCAGAATGGTCGGGACGGTGCTCGGGCGACCGCGCTGCCCAGGGCCGGCATCGACTTGGCCCAGGCAGCCGCTCAGGTTGGACGCTCCGGCAACCCGGAGCAGGTGAAACAGGCTGTCGCCGTTCTCGAAGAAGCGCGACGTAAACTCTATTCCATCCTCGCCCAGGACTGACCTGCCCCCCGCACGTCGGCGCCGCTGAGATCAGATGACCGAGATTAGATGACCGACGTTGCAAACATGCGTGCCCGCTCCCGCAGGATCCTGCGGTTCGCCGCCAGGTATTTAGCGCAGGCGTGGTGGTACGAACTGTTTCTTCCGCGGGTCGGGCTCGTGCGGTTCGCCGCACGGGGGAGGTCGGTGCGTCTTCAGCGAATTGCGCAGCGCTTCCACGTGCTCGCGGTTGATCTCGGGGGCCTCATGATCAAGGTCGGCCAGTTCATGTCGTCACGGCTTGACGTGTTACCGCCCGAGATCACCAAGGAACTTGAGGGTCTGCAAGACGAAGTTCCGCCGGTGCCCTTCCCGGCGATCCGAGCCCTCGCTGAAGCCGAGCTGGGCGTGACTCTTGAACGCGCGTTCTCCTTCGTCGATCCAACGCCGGTGGCGGCGGCATCACTTGGTCAAGTACACCGCGCTCGGCTGTCGGAAACGGATGCAGCCGAAACAGGCCTGCTCGACGTCGTCGTGAAGATACAGCGGCCGGGCATCGGCATGATCGTCGATGTCGACCTCAGTGCTCTTCGCCGTGTCGCCGGCTGGCTCAGTCATGTGCGCATCGTCTCGGATCGCGTTGACATGCCTGCCCTCGTCGAAGAGTTTGCGTTCACCAGCCTCGAGGAGATTGACTATTTGCACGAAGCGGCGAGCGCCGAGCGCTTTGCGCTGGACTTTGCAGACGACTCTCGAGTGAGCGTTCCCGAACTGGTGTGGGAGCGCACAACGCGGCGGGTGCTCACCCTGCAAGACGTGACCGCCATCAAGATCAATGATGTCGACGGGCTTAGGGCAGCCGGCATCGACCCTTCCGAAGTTGCCACTGAGTTCGCGGCCGTCATGTTCGACCAGCTCTTCCTCGCTGGCTACTTCCACGCCGACCCGCATCCCGGCAACATCTTCGTCACACCGCTCGGCGGCTCCGGTGTGTTCGGAGCGGACGGATCCCGAACCTGGAAGTTCACTTTCATCGACTTCGGGATGATGGGCGAAGTGCCGAAAGCCCTGCGTCAGGGTCTACGCAAGCTGGTCATCGCGGCCGCATCCCGCGACGGCAAGGGAATGGTGGACGGCATCCGCGAGGTGGGTGTGCTGCTTCCGTCCGCCGACACCGCAGAACTCGAGCGAGCGATGACGAAGCTGTTCGCCCGTTTCGGCGGGATGGGCTTCGCCGAGTTGCAGGAGGTCGACCCGCGGGAGTTCCGCGCGTTCGCCGTAGAGTTCGGAGATCTGGTGCGCTCGCTGCCGTTCCAGCTCCCGGAAAACTTCCTTCTCATCGTGCGCGCGATGTCGCTGACCTCGGGAATGTGCAGTTCGCTCGACCCCACTTTCAATATCTGGGATGCTGTCGAGCCGTATTCCACCAAGCTGATCCGGGCGGAAGGCGGCAACCTGCTCCAGCAGGTCGGGAAGCAGGTCGTGTCGGTCGGCGGCCTCATCGCCCGGCTACCCCAGCGACTCGACAACCTGACGACGCGTATCGAGGCGGGCGAAATCTCGGTGCAATCCCCGCGGCTCGAGCGCCGGATGAGCGGACTCGCGCGAACGGGACGGCAACTCATTTCGGCGATCGTGTTCGCTGCCCTGCTGATCGGTGGCATCCTGCTTCGTGCCGAGGATGTCGTGTTCGGAACCATCCTGATGGCCGTGTCTGCGCTCCCCCTGCTACACGCCCTCTTCGCGGGGGCACTAGCGCGGCGCGGCCCCCTGCCCTGAGCGCTCGATGGGATGCGAGCCCCGGTCCATTGATCCGTGGTCGACATCCATCTCCCCCAGAGCCATGCGGAATTGACCGGAATCTCGAGTCGACACGCTGCCCTCGGTTCTCGGACTTCTCCCTGTGATTCCAGTTGGTAACCGACTATGCGATAAACACCGGAACGAGCGGACCGCGGTTGGCTTCGTCATCGGTTTCTCAGCAGCTCAAGGAATTCATCGGCCATGTCGACCTGGGCCCGCAGCTTTTCGCGACGGGTCGAGGTCTCGTCGATAAAACGATCGAGCTTCGCCCTGACTGGCGATGGGTCGGCGTCAGGGTGGTCGGCGTCAGGGTGGTCGGCATCAAGACTGTCGATGATACCGAGCAACTCCGTCATCTCCCCCAGGGAAAACCCAAGTGGTTTCATGCGGCGAATGAGGAGAAGTCGTGAGAGGTCCTCGTTGCTGTACAGACGGAAGCCCCCTTCAGTGCGGCCGGAGGGCTTCAAGAGGCCAACTTCGTCGTAATGACGGATGGTGCGCAGTGAGAGACCGGTGTTCTCGGCGAGCTCACCAATGTGCATCGTCACGATCGCCCCTGTCTCGTCTCTCACACTATCTCCAAGGTCCCATTTTAAACCAACCCTAACGTTAGGGTAGTATTCAGGTATTGGCGAGCCATTCAGGGCGAGCCGCTTCCAGATCACCGACTCTCTGCAGTCCGTGCTGGCGTGCGCGACGTCGCGCTCATTCATTCTTCCTTCACCCGTCCGGTTCGAGATCGAACCCTCCCCCTGGAGCATCCATGGCCATCATCACCACAGCGTCCGCACCCGACCAGAACCGAGCGAACCCGTATGTGCTCACGGCGCTTCGGTCGCCTCGCCTCCTGACTCGCGAAGTGCTCGCGGGAGTCGTGGTTGCCGTGGCACTGATTCCCGAGGCGATCTCGTTCTCG
>JAYTTG010000124.1:0-8337 GCA_043745175.1 Microbacteriaceae bacterium | reverse complement strand
TCTGGGCGAAGATGCCCGCCATGATGAATTCTTTGTAGCTGCTGCCGGGGATGTTGATCACGCCCGCGTAGACGTAGGTGAAGAGCAGCACGAACATGATGGGCTGCAGCGTCGTGAACACAAGGATGTCGGGCACGCGCTTGATCTTGATCAGGTTGCGCCTGGTGGTGATCCAGCCGTCGGAGAACCAGTGCGAGAGCGCTGAGCCCGAGCCGATGTTCGTCGTTGTCATGAGCGGACCTTCTCTTTCTTCGCGGCACGCTTCATTTTCGTCGTGGGTACCGCATCCGCTGTTGCAGCGGTGGCGGAATGGCCGGTGAGACGCAGGAAGACGTCGTCGAGCGTGGGGCGGCGCATGCCCGCATCGAACAGGCGGATGCCGCGACTGCCAAGCTCCGCGAGGATTCCCTGCAAAGCCACCGGTGCATCCGACGCATTGACCGTGAGCTCGCGACCCCCCGCTGCGCTCGTCGGCTCGGAATCACCGAAACGGCGCAATACTTCTACCGTTGTCACACTGTCGCCAGGGTCAACGAGCGTGATCTCAACCCGCTGGCCTCCGATCGACGCTTTCAGCTCGTCGGATGAACCCTTCGCGATCACCCGTCCATCGTCGATCACCGAAATACTATCGGCGAGTTGGTCGGCCTCTTCGAGATACTGGGTGGTCAGCAGAACGGTCGTTCCCTGTGCGACCAGGCTGGTGATGATGTCCCACATTCCCAGTCGACTGCGCGGATCGAGACCCGTCGTCGGTTCGTCGAGAAAGAGCACCTTCGGTCGGGTAACCAGCGCGCCGGCCAGGTCGATACGCCGTCTCATCCCGCCGGAGAAGCCCTTCACCGGACGGTTCTTGGCCTCTTCGAGGTCGAAGAGCGTGATGAGCTCCTGAGCTCGCACCCGGGACTGTGCGGCACCGAGATGGTAGAGACGCCCCACCATGTCGAGGTTTTCGAAGCCGGTGAGATTCTCGTCGACGGCGGCGTACTGCCCAGACACGCCGATGATCGGGCGGATTCGTTCGGGATGGGCGAGCACGTCGATCCCGTCGATCCGAGCGCTGCCCGCCGTGGGCTGGGTGAGCGTCGTGAGCACTTTCACGGTGGTGGTCTTGCCCGCCCCATTCGGCCCGAGCAGCGCAGTGACGGTGCTCTGCGGCACTTCAAGATCGAGCCCGTCGAGCGCGTGCACGGGACTGGCCCCCTTGGGGGTGTACGTCTTGGTGAGCCCCGTTGCTTCAATGAAAGCCATGACGAGACCGTACCGGCCGCCTCCGACATCGGCAACTGAAATTCCCCTCGGGTGATCTCTGGGATGCCGTCGGCCGGCCGAGCGTGGGTTTACCCGCGGCGACATACGCCGAGCTTATTCCGTAGTGTCAGTGGGTTGACATTGTCAACAGGGCGAGTAGAACCGTCCCGTCGGGAACGCCGAGTCCGGTGCAGGCATCCCAACCGGGTTTCGCGGCAAAGCTTCCATTGTTCCCAGAAGTGATGTCTCGAAAACCGTCCTGCTTCGGGGCCGCCGACGCCGGTCCGTAGAGGTGCGGATGCAGCAGACCGAACGGTTGGCCAGCTGCTTGGGCGAGGCGAACGACGAGAGCGGCCCACAGCGGCGCGACCGCGCTTGTGCCCCCGTAGATCTTCTTCTCGCCATCCACGAGTACCTCATACCCCGTCGTCGGATCGGCGACGGCTGCGACATCCGGAACCCCTCGTCCGACTGTGCCGCGAGACGATGCGGGTACTCCTGCTGACGCCTGCCAGTTCGGGATCGCGAAGACATCACTCACGCCCCCTCCCGTCGCGCCGGCGCCGGCGCCGTTGTTCCACACGATCTCCGACTTGACTACGCCCGAAACCGCGTGCAGGCTCGTGCCGCCGCAGGCGAGAACATGGGGACTGGATGCCGGGAAGTCGGCGTGGTCACGACCATCGGTCGCGCCATCGGAACTGCCGTTATCACCGGCGGCGGCCGTGACGGTGACCCCAAGGGTCGCAGCATCCACGAAGGCCTGGTCGAGGGCGTGCCTGGCCTGGGCCGTCCAGGTATCCTCATTCTGGCCCCAGCTGATGCTGATCGCGGTCGGCGTCACCGAGGCGTGAGTCGCCTCGCTCACCGCGTCGACGAAGCCGGCGTCGGTATTGGGGGCGAAGTAGACCACGATGTTAGCGCCCGGGCTGAGCGCCCCTGCCACCTCGATGTCGAGCAGGACCTCACCATCTGCCCCGGCGGCGTCTGCACCAGGCACGTTCTTTGCGCCGTCAACGCCGACCGCGGTGACGTGAGGCCCGGTGATACCGAGACCGGCGAAATACGTGTCGAGCTCGGCTGGGGCGAATCCACCCCCCAGTTCGATGAGTGCGATCGTCTGGCCGGAACCATCGAATTGGGCGGGGAAGTGATACACCTCGGCGAGGTCGAGCGGCGTGTAGCTCACCGCGACGGCCCGGGCTTCGGCGATACGAAACTGGGCACGCGCCTGGGGGCGGTCGTCGAGGCCGAGCACGGCGGTGATGATGCCGTCGAGGGAGGCCGGCACCATCAGCGTCCCGGTGCGGTTGCGGTGGTGCACCTCTGAGCCGTCGGTGGCCCGGCTGGTCACAGCTTCGAGGTGGGTGCCGAACACTCGGCTGAGCATGGCTGCGGTACCGGCGAGCCGCATTCGTCGCGAGGGAAGGTTGGTCGAGAGCACCCGCAGCCCGAGCCCGCTGAGGGCAGCGGTCACCGCGGCGGCGTCGGCGGCATCCGCTCCCATCCGGGCCGCGAAATCCTCTCGGCTCAGGCGCACGGAAGGATCGAATGAATCCGCGCCGGGCCGACGACGCAGGATCACTGTCACCTCGATCTCCGCGCCCGAATCCTGAGGCACCGCTGCGGGGGCGATCACCTCGGCAGACTGCCGGTTGCTTCCGGGAAGCGGAACGAGTGGGAGGTCGACGGGGGAGTCTTCGTGTTCGGACATGCCTACGGTCTACCGGTCCGTCTACCAAGAATCAAGCTCTGGCGCGAATGTCGGAGAGAGCGGCTGAGTAGTTCTTGTCGCTGCGCCACAAGCCCGCAGAGTTCCCGTGCTCGTGCACAAGGATTGGCCGTCGTACTGCTGGCGGGCAGTTTGCGACAAAGAGTGCGAACATTGCAGCACTGCGGTGTGGGGCAAATCGAGGGAGTTGGTCGCGGTGAAGGTTCTAATCGTGGAAGACGACCCTCAGATGGGTGAGCTCATCGAGCGCGGCCTCACCGCTGAGGGCTACGAGACCCGCGTTGTCGACAATGGTGTGGATGCCCTGATCGCGGTCTCCACTGAGGAATTCGCCCTCGCCGCCATCGATGTGATGCTGCCACAGATGTCGGGATTCGAGATCTGTCGGCGCATCCGACAGTCCGGAAGCTCGATGCCGCTGCTGTTGCTCACGGCACGGAATGCCGTGGAGGATCGAGTCTTCGGCCTCGACGCCGGGGCGGACGACTACCTCACCAAGCCGTTCGCGTTCGTCGAACTGAGTGCGCGGGTGAGGGCGCTACTGCGCCGCGACGCCAATACCGACAAGCTCGTGGTGACCGTTGGCGCGCTGCGAATCGACTCGCTCGCCGTTGCTGTGACGGTTGCCGGGCATCCGCTGTCGATGAGTCCGAAGGAGTTTGCCCTCCTGAGGCTGCTCGCGGCAACGGTGGGAGAGGTAGTGAGCCGGTCTCGCATCCTCGAAGAGGTGTGGGGCTCGACGCAGAATATCGACCCGAACATCGTCGACCAGTACGTGAGCTATCTTCGGCGCAAACTGGAACCGGTACTTTCCGGAGTGCGCATCGTCACCAAACGTGGTTCCGGTTACCTCCTCGAGCCTCTCTCGTGAGGTCTTGCGCGTGAGGCTGCTGAGGCGGGTCACGATCAAATGGCGCATCACCATCGGCACGCTGCTGGTGGCGATCGTGCTGTCGACCGTCGCGGTCGTCATTTTTCGCGCCCAGGTGGAGCACATTCTGACCACCACCACCACGACGCTGCTGCACAACGATGCTGCACCGTATATCGCCGGCCTGACGGCGAGCGGCAGCCTGAGCATCGACAAGCCCGGTCGGGGGCAGTTGGTGGCAGTCATCGATCCCGCTGGAACTCTTGTCGTCTCGAGCATGCCAAAAGGCCTCGAAAACCGGCTCGCGGAAATTGCGAAACTCCCCGGAGGCGCGAGTACCGTCGTGCAACAGGACGACTCCTACCGGATCTACCACGCCACCGTGATCACAAATGAGGGAGAGTGGAAGGTCGTCACCGCACGCAACCAGGACTCGTCGATCCTCTCCCTCGACCGCATCACCCAGGCTCTCGTTGTGAGTGCCCTGGTGATCGTGCTCGGGTTCGGCATCGCTTCCTGGTTGCTCACCAGCGCGGCGCTTTCTCCGGTGACCAGGATGCGCAAGCAGGCCGAAGCGCTCGTCGCGCAGGGGTCGACTGAGCCGTTGCCGATCGGCTCCGCCACCGACGAGCTCTCCGCGCTGGCGACGACACTCAACGTGTTCATCAGCGATGTGCGGCAATCCGTCGATCGCGAACGCCAACTGGTGTCGGACGCGAGCCACGAGCTGCGCACTCCGCTTGCCATCCTCATGGCACAACTCGAACTCGCGCACCTTTCACGGGGTGATGCCACCGCACTCGAGGCTCAGATCGTGACCGCCCAGCACTCCGTTGCACGGTTGTCTGGGCTCGCGACCGGACTTCTCGAGTTGTCGCAGCTCGAGTCGGGCCCGCCGCACATCCAGAGCAGCTGGGCGGAACTTGCGGCTGAACTCGCCGCTTCGGTCGACCGGGCACGAATGCTCGCCGTCGCCACCCACGTGACGATCGACTTCGACGTGGCCGGTGACCCGACCTCCGCGACCTACCTCATCGCTGTCGAGAATTTCGGTCGTGTCGTAAACAACCTCACGAGCAACGCGATTACGGCGCTGCCGGAGGGCGGCTCGGTGCGCCTCGCACTGCGTCACTCAAATTCTGAGCTGTTGCTCACCGTCGTCGATTCCGGCCCCGGGATGCCGGAGAATTTCCTCCCCGTGGCCTTCGACAGATTCAGCCGACCGGATGCCGCGCGTGCGGCGCACAATGGCGGCAGCGGGCTCGGGCTCGCGATCGTGCACGCGATCGTGCACGCGGCTCACGGGAGCGTCACTCTCTCCAATGCGGACGGATTCACCGTGATGGTGTCATTCCCTGCCGTGGCGAAGCGCACCGCGGGCTAGTCCAACCTGTACGAACTCTCACGCCGACGACCCCCGATCCGCACAGAACATCAAGACGCGCTGTCGAGGATAAAAACACACCGGTAACTATTGGTGCCCATCATTCCGAGGGGGACGGCGCGTGAGCACCACCGAAGTCGGCACCAGTGCGGCTATTCGCGGTACCGAGCGACCACCTTCGGCGGCACCGGCACGGTGGCTGGACGCGGATGCCGGCATCGGCCCCACCGCTGTGCTGCTCGGTATCATCGGCTGGCTGTTCACCTTCATCGGCTCGTGGATCCCCGCTTTCTGGGGTGATGAGGCCGCGAGCATCATGTCGGCCGAGCGCCCGCTCGCCACGATCTGGCGGGAACTCGGGCGTGTGGACGCGGTGCACGGCGCCTACTACGTGTTCTTGCACTACTGGATCGATGCGTTCGGGGCATCCGAACTCTCCGTGCGGTTCCCAAGCACGATTGCGGTCGGTATTGCGGTCGCCGGTACCGTGGTGATCGCGTATCGGCTGTTCACTCCCGTCGCCGCCGCGCGCCGCATAGCGGTAGCGGCAGGCGCGGTCATGATCCTGCTCCCGCGGGTCGGCTATATGGCCGCCGAAGGCCGCTCCTATGCGATCGGTACGGCGGTGGCCGTGTGGCTCACGGTTTTTTTCGTGGCACTCCTGCGCCGCCGCATCACCGGGCTCCTCCCCTGGCTCGCCTTCGCGGTCGTATTCGCCTTTTCCATCTACGTGTTTCTTTACCTGGTACTCCTCGCTGTGGTCTACGGGATCGCCGTCATCGCGACCCGTCCCGGGCGCGCCGTCGTGCGCCGATGGCTCGCTGCCATCGCGGTCGGAGTCGTGCTCGCGGCACCAGTGATCGTCTACGCGCTCAGTGAGCACGGCCAGATCTCCTTCCTCGCCCATCGCAACTACGTCACCTTCAGCCGAATGTTCGTGATCCAGTGGTTCGGCAATCCCTGGCTGGCTGTCGCTTGCTGGGCCCTGATTCTGGTCGCTCTTGTCGCGCTGATTCGCGCGCGATCGCGCGCGGTGGCGCTTCTCGCTGGCTGGCTGGCACTGCCAATGGGTATCCTGATCTTCGGCAACATCTTCATCGCCCCGATGTACTCGATCCGCTATTTATCGTTCGCCACACCCGCGGTCGCGATACTCGTAGCCGTGGGGGTATCCACGGTGTTTTCTCGCGGCGTCGCCGCCGGATGGGTGCGGGTTGCAGCGGTGGTGGCTCTGTTCGGTCTCGCGCTGCCCACCAACGTCTTTGAGCGGACGGAATTTGCCAAGGACGGCGGCAGCGATCTGCGCCAGGCGGCACAGGTCATCGGAACGCATGCGCGCCAGGGTGATGCCGTCGTCTTTGACGAGACAACGAGGCCCTCCCGCAAGCCACGGCTCGCCCTGCGCCTCTATCCGCAATACTTCACGGGACTTTCGGATGTCATGCTGCGCACGCCGTACACCGAACGCTCGGGCATCTGGGATTCCGTGTGGCCCATTGTGCAGATCGCCCCCTCACTGCAGGGGATCTCCGCAGTCTGGGATATCGAGCTCACGACCCCGGGATCTGTCTCGTCTCCCGTCAATGTGCTGGCGCTCGAACGTCTCGGGTACACGATCTCTCGCCAGATACCCGTCCATCGCACCATCGTCTACAAACTCACCCGAGAGACACTATGAAGCCCACAGACAACCGCACGCTCGTGGTGATCCCGACTTACAACGAGCGAGAGAACATTGCGGAGATCGCCGCACGCGTGTTGCGAAGCACGACCGGGGTCGACGTGCTTGTGGTCGACGACAATTCGCCCGATGGAACTGGCGCCCTCGCCTCGGCGCTCGCGTCCGGCCACGACCGCATCAACGTGTTGCACCGGGCCGGTAAGGAGGGCCTCGGCGCGGCCTATCGCGCTGGATTCGAGTGGGGTCTTGAGCGCGGTTATGAGCGACTGGTCGAGATGGATGCCGACGGTTCACACCAGCCAGAGCAGCTCGCACGTCTCCTTTCGGCACTCGACGACGCGGATGTGGTGCTCGGATCGCGCTGGATGCGCGGGGGGTCGGTCGTGAACTGGCCTTTCCGGCGGATGATGCTCTCCCAGGCGGGCAGCCTGTACGCCCGCGTCGCCCTCGGGCTTCCCATCCGTGACATCACCGGTGGCTTCCGTGCCTTCACAGCGGACGCGCTACGCAAGATCGGGTACCAGGATGTCCTGAGTCAGGGATACTGCTTCCAGATTGACATGCTTTGGAAGGCATATACCGCTGGCCTGCGCATCTCCGAAGTTCCGATCACGTTCGTCGAACGGGTGCATGGCGAATCCAAAATGAGTTCCAGTATTGTCAATGAAGCAATCGTGCGGGTGACGGTGTGGGGGCTGAAGGCCCTGCCGGCACGGTTGCGTGGCGACCACCGGGCGGCCGTGGCTGCGGCATCCGCTCTCCGGATCGCTCACGAAGAGGTCGAGTCGCGGCTCACCGAGGCGCAGGATCCGCCGGTACGAACGAGCAGTCCCGGGCAGGAGCGCAATCATGTCGCGTGATTCCCGGATCGCCCTGTTGCGCCAGCTGCTGAGCTTCGGGCTCGTGGGTGGTGTCGGGTTGGTTGTCGACATCGCGGTGTTCAACGCACTGCGCACAACGGTTTTCGAGCCGCAGCTCGTGCACGGCGGTCCGATTATCGCAAAGGTTATCTCCACGTCTATCGCGATCGTTGTGAACTGGATCGGCAATCGATATTGGACCTTCCGCACCGAACGCCGCACGGAAACCCGTACGGCCGTGGTGCGTGAGGGCATCGAGTTCGCGGTCGTGAGTCTGATTGGCGCCGGAATTGCACTCGGCTGTCTCTGGATCTCGCACTATGGGCTCGGATTCACTTCGGTGCTCGACGACAACCTTGCGACCAATGTGGTCGGCCTCGCACTCGGTACGGCCTTCCGGTTCGCGCTTTACCGGTTCTGGGTGTTCTCCGGACGACGTCGCACCACGGATGCCGCTACTCCGGTGCCCCTGCACAACGAGGTACTCGCTCCGTAACGTCGTGCGGCTGTGCCCGTGCGGCTGTTCTCCTCGGCGTGGCCCATGGGTCGTCGCGGCGG
>JAYTTG010000123.1:0-30169 GCA_043745175.1 Microbacteriaceae bacterium | reverse complement strand
TGCGGGTCGAGTACGGATACCCACCCGACGAGCGGCCCGGCGCGATCGAGCCCGTCACGGGCAGACGGAGCAGCTGGCACCGCGGTATTCGAGGAACGCTACGGGGCGGGGGCCTCCTGGACGACGGGGTGACGCTACCGGTGTAGTTGCTGCCGTCGCAGTGGCGGTCATACTCGTGCTGTCTCTCGTCGAGAGTCGCTGACCGGGAGGAGCCGACGCGAAACCGAGGTTTGACAAGCTTTAGTTGTCGGTGGTTGTATTACTGTAATCGGTTACTGTAATCGATAACAGTAGAGGATTTCAATGGCGAACATTCAGGACGTGGCGAGGGCGGCAGGCGTTTCCACTGCGAGCGTCTCCCGGTATCTCGCCGGTCAGAACGTGCGGGCCGCGGAGGTTATCCGCGCAGCGATCGCCGATCTCGACTACTCGCCCAGCAGTGTTGCCCGCTCTCTGAAGACGGGCCGACACGGCTCGATCGGCGTCGTTGTTCCCGACATCATGAATCCCTTCTTCGCCCACCTCGTCCGGGGTATCGAGGCCGAAGCCCGCAGGTGGGACTACCAAGTGATCCTGGCCAACAGCGATGAGAGCGCCGAGCAGGAGGAGGGTCTGGTGAAGGCTCTCATCCAGCGCATCGACGGCCTCATCATCGCCCCGATCATGGAAGAGGACCGCTCCGTCCTGAGCCTCTCCCAAACAGATATTCCCGTGGTCCTTGTCGACCGCGATGTAACGACTACGAACTACGACCGCGTTCTCGTTGACAACCTTTCGGGTATCACGCAGGCGATCGACCACCTCGTTTCGTTGGGACACACCGACATCGCCTTCATCAGTGGCCCACTGTCATCGACCCCTGGCCGAGCCCGTCACTCGGGTTACCTGTTTTCGATGGCTGAGCACAATCTGAGGTACCGGCCCGAGTATGTTGTGCTGTCCGACTTTCGCGAGGACGGCGGTCACTTCGGCATGCGTGAGCTGTGGGCGCTTTCTGATCGCCCAACCGCTGTTGTCATCGCCAATAACCTCATGACCATTGGTGCGCTGAAGGCACTCAACGAGTTATCGGTGCAAATTCCCGCTGCCATCTCGATCATCGGGTTCGACGACCTGAGTTTTGCCAATCTGCTGAACCCGCCGCTTACCGTTATCAGCCGCGACGATAAGGATCAGGGTGCGCAGGCTGCCAGGTTGCTCTTCGATCGCATTTCGGGTGAGCGAACCTCGGCTGGGCGGGTCTCAACCCTTCCGGTGAACCTCGTTGTTCGTCAGTCAACATCCACACCACGGGAGAAGAGGCGCTCATGAACGGTCCTGTTGAAATGCCCCACTTCACCGCCGGCCGAGGGGGAGTGATTGTGGTGGGAAGCGTGACGGTCGACGTGACCACCTTCTCGACACGGCTTCCCCTCCGCGGTGAAACGATTCTCGGCGATGACGTCACCCTGGTTCTGGGCGGTAAAGGTGCGAATCAGGCTGTGGCTGCGGCCCGGGGTGGTGCCCGCTCCGCACTGGTGGGGTGTGTGGGTTCTGACGCTTTCCAATCCCTGGTGCTGGATGGGCTCCGCGCAGAAGGAATTGAGCTCGACCACGTCCGAGTGATGCCGGGCGCAACTGGCGTCGCCCAGATTCGAGTGGATGCGAGTGGCGAGAACGACATCGTGATCGTGCCGAAGGCAAACGCGCTGCTCGACCTCGACCATGTCAGCGAAGCCATTCACGCCTTGGCTCCGACATCATCTGTGATGCTCACGCAGTTAGAAATTCCGCTACCGACGGCGATGCACGCGATTCGGCGTGCCCGCGCGGCCGGTCTGATCGTGATACTCGATCCGGCCCCCGCCGCGACGCTCCCCGATGAGATATGGGCGAGCATTGACATCGTTACGCCAAACGAGACCGAGGCATCGACAATTACGGGTGTCACGGTGACCGACGCGGAAAGCGCGGCGAAGGCCGCGCGATGGTTTCTTGACCGGGGAACCCGAACAGCAGTCATCACACTGGCCTCTGCCGGCGCGGTGCTCGTCACTGCCGATGGCAGAACGACATTTGAGGCTTTTTGGGTTGAAGCGATCGACACGACGGCGGCGGGCGATGCTTTCGCGGGATACCTTGGTGCGGCTCTGGCCGCTGGCGACTCCCTGAAAGCATCCATCATCCGTGCCATGGCTGCCGGAGCCCTCGCGGTCACTCGCCGTGGTGCCTCACCGAGCCTGCCCTTCACAGCGGAGGTCAACGACTTGGTCAACCGACCCGCTGCAAGACCATAGTCGGATCCCGGCCAAAGGGCTGCGACTCGCTGAACCTGAACCCCTGAATCCTTCACGGACACCCGCGCCTCAATACAGAAAGTTGAATTTCAATGAGAAGTAACGGAGCGACGCTGAACGCGCAACTCTCCCGTGTCATTTCGGAGACTGGGCACACCGATCGCATCGTGGTCACCGACGCTGGGCTTCCGATTCCGACCGGAGTGGAACGAATCGACCTCGCCTTACGGCCCGGCTCGCCTTCCTTTCTCGATGTGCTCGACACGGTCCTGGCCGAGATGGCCGTTGAGGGTGCGATTGCGTCCGCCGAGATCGCTGAGGTGAGCCCCACCATGCTGGTGGCTCTTCGCGAAAGGCTCACGCCACTCGGAGTCGAGCTCGAACTCGTCCCACACGTCGATTTCAAAGCTCGAACCGCGCATGCCCGTGCCGCTGTTCGCTCGGGGGAGTTCACGCCGTTCGCGAACGTCATCCTCATCGCCGGCGTGGCGTACTGAGAGCAGCCATGAAGGTATCACTGCACGACATTCATAAAAGCTTTGGGGAAACTGAAGTTCTCACCGGTGTCACCCTCGAGGTGAACGGTGGTGAGGTTCTTGCTCTTGTCGGAGAAAACGGTGCGGGAAAGTCCACGCTCACGCGCATCATCTCGGGGGCACACCTGCCGGATTCCGGGGAGATCCGTATCGATGACCAGCCGGTGAACCTTCGTCGGCCCCAAGATGCGATGGCTCGCGGCATTCAAGTGATCTACCAAGAGTTTCTGCACAATATCTTTCCGCACCTGACCGTTGCCGAGAATCTGTTCACGCTCGACGAGGCTGCGTCATTCGGCAGGTACTTCGTCAGCAAGTCCCGTATGGCGCGCGAGGCGAAAGAGCTGATGGCGAGAATCGGTATGTCCGTTGACCCGGCCGCACTCGCCGACTCGCTTTCGGTCGCAGAACTTCAGATGCTCGAGATCGCTAAGTCGATGGCACACGACACCAAGCTGTTGATCCTCGACGAGCCGACCGCCGCACTCGACGAGCATGAGTCTGAGCGGTTATTCGAACAGATCAAGATCATGCGTGACGCGGGAATCGCCATCGTGTACATCTCACATCGGCTGGAAGAGGTTTTTCGAATCTCGGATCGAATCGTTGTATTGCGAAACGGATCGGTAGCCCTGGCTGGGCAAGCCGGCGCGCTCACCGAGCGTGAAGTCGTCACGGCGATGGTGGGCAAAACCCTCGACGATTTTTATCCGAAAGAATTCCACGCCACTCACGAAGTTGTCCTTGAACTGCACATGCTCTCGGCGCCGGCGCACTTCGATCGCATCGATCTCGAAGTCCGAGCTGGCGAAGTCCTCGGAATCGGCGGCGTACTCGGCTGCGGAAAAGGAAGCGTGCTTCGCGCCCTGTTCGGGCTACAGCCACACTCCAGCGGCTGGGTATCGGTCAACGGCGAGCGGGTCACCATTAACTCACCCCACGCCGCGATTGAAGCGGGTTTCGCGTATATAACTCCCGACCGGCAAGCGGAAGGCCTGTGCCTGCAGCAGTCCGTCGCGCACAATATCTCGCTGGCATCCCTGGCGGAAATGAGCCACGGGGGTGTGATGAGAATTCGAGATGAACGTCGCGCCACCAACGCCATCATCAGCTCGCTGAATGTGAAGGCGGCATCAGCCGAAGCCTCGGTTGGATCGCTGTCGGGAGGAAACCAGCAGAAGGTGCTCTTTGGCCGGTGGATGATGACTGGCCCGCGCATCCTGTTGATGGAAGAACCCACTCGAGGAGTGGACATCGGTGCGAAAGCAGAGATCTACCGAATTATCAACCAACAGGCGTCCCGCGGTGTCGCCGTGATTTTGGTCTCGTCCGACCTGCCGGAGCTGGTTGCGATGTCCGACCGGGTCGCCGTCATGCGTCAGGGGAAGATCGTGGCGGAACTGACCGGCGACGAACTCACCCAGAACCGCGTCCTGGAATACGCATTGGAGAGTGCACCGTGAAATTAACCCTCGGTAACCTGGCGCGTGAACTTCGGGCGGTATGGATGCTGCTCATCGTTGCACTGCTGCTCTTTATCGCGACACCGCTCTTTCTGACCGGCCCGAATCTGCTCAACGTTCTGCTGGCCACCTCGGTGACAGTGTTGCTCGCGGCGGGCCAGACCTATGTGATCATTGTCGGCGAGATTGATCTGTCCGTCGGAGCGGTGCTCGGTATTTCCGGGGCGATCTCGGCGATTGTCATGCAAACCCAGCCTCTCATAGTGGGAGTCCTCGCCGGACTTGCCGTCGGAGCACTAGCAGGATTGCTCAACGGGCTTCTCATCACGGTGCTCCGAATGCCCTCCTTTATTGCAACGCTCGGCACGATGTCGGTGTTGGCCGGGCTCACCCTGTTCATCACGCAGGGAAACCCGATCGCCGTTACCGACGCCGGCTTTCTTGCCATTGGCCAAGCGCGACCTCTGGGGGTGCCGATGCCGGTCTGGATTATCCTCGGTGTGGTCATTGTCTTCGGTCTCATTCTCGTCCGCACCAGATTCGGACGATACGTCTATGCCACCGGTGACAATGCAGAGGCTTCGCGACTATCGGGAATCAAGGTGTACCGGGTCAAGATCCTGGCGTTCGTGATCAGCGGCGTTCTCGCATCCGTGGCCGGGTTCATCCTCACCGCACGCCTCGGCACGGCTCAGCCGACAGCGGGGTCGGGCCTCGAACTCGCGGCCATCGCGGCAGTGATCATCGGGGGTACCAGCCTCGCCGGTGGCCGGGGAGCCTTAATCGGCACATTTATTGGAGCGATTCTCCTGGGCGTCATCGATAACGGTCTGAACCTGCTGGATGTCTCGCCGTTCCTGCAGGGCGTGGTGAAGGGTCTGGTCATCCTGTTCGCGGTGTTCCTCGACCGCAACTCAAATATCATCCGGGGCCTCTGGCGCATGCTCAGTTCGGTGAAAGTGAATCGCCCAACGAATGGATCGGGTCCCGCCTCATCTGCCGCCACAACCACAATAACAACAACAACAACAGAACGACACAACTGACAAATGGAGACCCTTATGAAAACGAATTGGACGAGGAAGTCCCTCCTCATCGTCACGATTGCCGCTCTTGCAGTGACGCTTACCGGCTGCAACCGTGACACAACTGCCCCTAATGGGCAGGCAAAGCTTTCGGCAACCCTGGTCATCAGCACTCTGAATAACCCATTCTTCGTCTCGGTTGCCGCCGGTGCGAAGTCCCAGGCAGCACAGTCGGGGCTCGCCCTCGACGTGCAAAACGCGAACAATTCAGACCAGACCTCTCTCGACCAGACGACGACGGCCCTCACCAAGCAACCCAGTGTCCTGATCATCGACCCGGTCGGCAGTGAGTCGGGCGGAACGATTGCCATCCAGGCGAACCAGGCCAAAATTCCCGTTGTAGCCTTCGATCGCAAGCCCTCTTCCGGTGCTATCGCCAGTTTCATCGGGTACGACGCGATCATTGCCGGAAAGAACGGAGCCAAATCGCTCGCTGCGGCAATCGGTGGCACCGGCAAGGTCGTCGAAATCCAGGGCATCCTTGGCACGAATGTGGCCCAGGATCGCAGTAAGGGGTTCAACGAAGGAATCGCCGCATTTCCGAACATTAAAGTCGTGGCAGTGCAGTCGGCTGACTTCGACCGGGGCAAGGCGCTTAACGTGATGACCAACATCTTGCAGGCTAACCCGGACATCGTCGGCGTTTACGCCGCCAACGACGAAATGGCGCTGGGTGTCGTCGCAGCACTCAGTGCCCGAGGACTCGCTGGCAAGGTGAAGGTTGTCGGCAATGACGGTATCGGCGATGCCCTCGCCGCTATCCAGTCCGGCACAATGTACTCGTCCAACGCCGAGTCACCGTTCGTGCTCGGCAAGCAAGTCGTCGCCATTGCGCTGAAGGTCGCGAACAAGAAGCCCGTTAACGCCGATACCGTGCTCGAGGGACGACTGGTGACCAAGGCGGACGTGGCCGCATTTTGCACCTATCTTTCTGGTGAAGGTGACACAGCGACCTGCAAGAGTCTCAAGTAGTGCTCCTGGAGGGCGTGATTGCCCTTCACCCTGTGGCAACGGCGCCTGTAATGCTCGCGCCGTTGCCATCCGAGCCCCAGGTGTCTATCGCAACAACAGCATCCCCATCTGGCCGGAGCCGACCTAGTGGCATCGAATCGAGTTCACTCAGCCAGCCTGCGTGATGGCGATATCGTTACACCCAGCGCGAAGGAGGTTACCGGAACAATTTCTGAGCGGACTGAAGACTGCGTTTCGAGCGCATTCGGTCGCGTATGAAATCACCGGTGTTCGCCTGGCTTCAGCGTGGTCCGGGGAACTTGCCTGCGCGGAGCAGCGCTCCCGGTAGCGACTTGCCCAATCGAGTCTCAAGCCACGCGGTGGTCTCGAGGACTAGTTCCAGGTCGACGCCGGTGCGAACACCGGTCCGATCGAAGAGGTAGATGAGGTCCTCTGTGGCTACGTTGCCCGTCGCCCCCGGAGCGAAGGGGCAACCGCCCGTGCCACCGATGCTCGAATCGAATACACTCACTCCCGCGGCGACCGCCGCCACCGCGTTCGCAACCGCAGTGTGCCGGGTGTCATGCAGATGAAGCCGCAGCGGTAGTGACGAGGGGGCCTGAAAGCGCGCAATTCCGATGCGTTCTGTGATCTCGCGTGGCACCGCCACCCCTATCGTGTCAGCGAGCGCGAGCTCGTCAGGCCCAAGGTCCACCAGCCGGGAGACAATCTCTCGAAGGCGTTCCACCGGCACTTCTCCCTCGAAGGGGCAACCGAACGCGGCGCCGATCGTCACGGTAGAGAGGATTCCCGCCGAGCGAGCCTCCGCCACGAGTACAGCTGCCGTTGCGACGGACTCGAACGACGACATGCCCTGGTTCCGCTGACAGAACGTGTCGCTCGCAACAACGACAATATTGACCTCATGGACACCCGCGGCCAGAGCGCGTTCCAGACCGCGCGCATTCATGATGAGGCCTGCGTAACTGACTCCATCGAAGCGCGAAATCCCAGCCATGACCTCACTCGCGTCAGCCATCTGGGGCACCCGCTGGGGATTGACAAAACTGGTCACCTCGATTCGCGTCAGTCCTGCCAGAACACTCCGTTCTACTAGTTCAATTTTTTCTGCGGTTGTCAGGATGACTGTCTCGTTTTGGAGACCGTCTCGAGGGGAAACCTCACAAATCTGGATTGATGTCATCGTCGTTAAAACGGCACCGGCAGAATCGGGGCGGGAAGGCCTGTCTCGGCGAGACAATTCGCCAGGATCTGTTCAAGCGGCGGGCCCATGTCGAACGTGGGCAATGGACTCGGTCGAACCGATGCCAGAGACATCCGCACTGCCTCGGTCCCACTGCGATCGACCACTCCCTCTTCTGAGCAGACCACCCCGTAGCGCAGAGCTCCCTCAACGCTGACGAGTCCCCGGCAGACCTCTAGCGCTACGAGCTGGGGGTCGCGGGCAAGCGGGTCTCCCCAGCCACCACCACCCCAGGTGACAAAATGAAGCACGTCGCCGGGCGCAACCGGCACATCGTGAATTTTGCTGGGGAGGATCTTCTGGGAACCATCGGGGTGCTCAAGCCACTTTCGTCCGCGTGCTCCCGGTTCTCCTCCGTTCACGCCCCAGGGGTACGTCAGCCAACGGTCGTCGTGAATCGCTATGGTCCCTGGCTCCAAAAACCGGTACTCGACTTCGACCCCGTTGCCACCCCGGTGTAGTCCCGCACCACCGCTGTCGCTGATCGTTTCGAGGCGTTCGATCCTCAGCGGATAGTACGACTCGAGGTATTCACAGGGAATATTGACGAAGGAAGGCCAGAGCGAGTGACCGTCTGGTCCGTCGCCGATGGGCCGCCCAGGAATTCCACCGAATCCGATTGAGTAGAGCTGGAACCATTCACCCTTCCGCGAACCCGTCGAGTAGTTGCCGGAATACATGAAGTGCGGCGATGACGAGAAGCCGGCGGCGTTCAGCAGGTCCGGATTCGTTTGGCCGAGTAGGCCGCCAAAAAGGTCAAAAACTCGCCCGATGCCGTGATTTCGGGCGTTCAAAGCCGCCGGGTACCTCGGCTGCCAAAACGAGTCCTCGGGGATGACCACGTCTACCAACGGGTAAAAGCCGTCATTCCAGAGAATTTGCGGGTCGGCCACCGTGATCATGTAAATACCGAAGAACATCCTCACCAGGTTCTCGTTGATGAAGTAATTGATCGGACCTTCGGCCTGGGGCGCACTGCCGCTGAAGTCGAGCAGCACTTTGTCGCCCGACCTGGTGAGACTCAGTTTCAGCAGATATGGACCGTGTCCCCGACCGTCATCGTCGATGTAATCCTCGAACGATAGCGTTTCGCCGTCCTTGAAGACCATCGCCAGGAGAATCTTCATTGCGCGATAGTTGCGGTCGAGCAGCGCATCCAGCGCCGAGTTATAGACGTCGACTCCGAATCGCTTGCACATCTCCTGCACCCGGCGACCGGCGGTTCGACACGCGGCCACGAGCCCGTTGAGGTCGGCCCGATTCCAATCGGGCTTCCGAACCTGATTCAGGATGATGCGCAGTGAGTCGTCGTCGATAACCCCTTTTTTGTAGAGCCGGAAGGGAGGGATCACCACGCCTTCTTCGAAGATGGTCCGGGCATCCGTTGGCATCGAGGCTGGCGTTTTCCCACCGACATCAGACATGTGGCCAAACATCGACGACCATCCGACGAGCCGACCCTGGAAAAAAATGGGCATGACGATCAGCCAGTCATTCGCATGGCTGATAGCGGCACCGCAGGAATACGGATCGGAGGTCAGCAATACATCACCCTCCTCGATGTTCCCGTTGAAGTTCTCAAGGAAGTCGGGCACCGAGAGACCGAACTGTCCAACGACCATTTTTCCGTCCCGATTCGCGATCAGTGGGAATTCGTCATGTTGCTCGCGGATGCCGGGGGAGAGGGCTGTGCGAAAGAGCACCTCGTCCATCTCATATCGGGCGTTTCGCAAGCCGTTCTCGACGAGGTCAATCGTGATCAGGTCGACGTCGACATCGTGCAGGGGCTCAGTTGCCGTTTCGATCAGGTTCGCCATGAGTCGGCCTTTCAGTTAGTAGTCGTAGTGGGGCGGATGAGGAGGCTTCCCGAGTTATGTACTGTGGCTTCGTGGCCGGGCAGGACGAGGGTCGTGGAGTCCATCTCAGTGATGATTGCCGGGCCGGCGATTACATTTCCGGCCAGAAGCTTTGTGCGGTCGTAGATGTTCGAGCGCACGGCACCCCCATCGACCCAGATTTCCGAGATCTGGCTCAGCGCGGCGGAGGGGTCGGCCGAGCCTGTCGGGATGACCGGAGCCGTCATCCGAGGCCGTGGACCGTGTGCCGTCGCCCGAACGGTGACCAACTCTTGCTCCGTATCGAGCAGAAAGGAGAACAGCCGATTGTGCTCCACATCGAAGGCGCTCCGCAGCGCGTCAAGCCCCCCTCCGAGACCGTTGAAGGCGTTAATGTCGACGGCGACCGTGATCTCGAATCCCTGACCGTGGTAGCGCAGGTCAGCGGCGAAGGTGATCTCTTGGTCGGCGAGCGGGACACCTTCCGTCGTCAGCAGCGCCCGGGCTTTTTCAGCGAGTTCGTCGAGCATGCTTTTCAACTGTGTATCGGTCAGGTCGCTGAAGCGGCGAATTAGCGTTCGAACCGACTCATTCCGCAAATTCGTCGTCGCGTCACCGTAGGCGCACAGTACGCCGGGAGATGGCGGAATGATCACCGGCCACGCGCCCGTCAGCCGTCCCAGGGCATTGGCATGCAGCGGACCGGCTCCACCGAAGGCGACCAGCGCGAAGTCTCGAGGGTCAAACCCCTGTTGCACCGAGACCAGACGGAGTGCACCCAGCATATTCTCGTTGACGATATCGATGATTCCGGCGGCGGCGGCCTCCACTGAACCGAGGGAGGTCGCATCGGTGATTCGCTGCACGGCATTCCGGGAAGCGACCCGATCGAGGGCAATTTCCCCTCCGGCCAGATCGGTTGGCAAATAGCCGAGTACGACGTTGGCATCGGTCACTGTCGGATCAACTCCGCCGGCTCCGTAGGCTGCGGGGCCGGGCACGGCACCCGCGCTGTGGGGGCCGACACGAACAGCCTGTGTCAGGGGTGGTACGTGGGCAATCGAACCGCCACCGGCGCCGACCGTTCGCACGTCGACGGATGTTGCCCGTACCTTAAGGTTTCCGACCGTGGTCTCATGGCCAATTCTTGGCGTCAGATTCTGCACGAGCGCAACATCCGTCGATGTGCCCCCCATGTCCAGAGTGAGAAAGTCGCGATATCCCGTCTGCTCGGCAATCCAGGCGGCACCGGAGACTCCGCCGGCCGGACCGGAGAGCAGAAGAGCCACGGGATTATCGGCGGCAGCACCAGCGACGACGAGGCCACCGTCACTGCGCAGAATAAAAAGTTTGCCAGGGACGCCAGCATTCGCGAGTTGGGTCTTCACATTTTCGACGTAGCGGGCCACCTGTGGCTGAACGTAGGCATTCACAACCGTGGTGATGGTGCGCTCGTACTCTCTCAGCTCCGGAAGCACCGACGATGAGACAGAGATGGCGAGCCCCGGCAGTTCCTCAGCGGCGATCTGCGCAATCCGCCGCTCGTGGTCGGAGTTCGTATATGAATTGATCAGGCTGATACTGAGCGCTTCAACCCCGCGTTTCTTGAGTTTTCGGAGTTGACGGCGAACGTCAGCCTCATCGAGAGCGACGACGACCGCGCCGTCAGCGCCGATGCGCTCGATGACCTCAACGGTGTCTTCGAGTGCAGCGAGTGGTTCGGGCTTCGGCCAGATGATCCAGCCGGCAAGCCCGCCGGGCACAAATGACCGCGCTATTTGCAGAACTTGGCGAAAACCACTGGTGGTGACAAGGCCTACCCGAGCGCCTTTGCCTTCCAGGATGGCATTCGTCGCAACGGTGGTTCCGTGCAGCACCTCTCTGATTTGCTGAACACTGACGCCCGCCTCATGGCACGCCCGCTCGATCCCCCGAAGGACCCCGATGGACTGGTCTTCGGGAGTGGACGAAGTCTTTGCGCGAAAGGTTTCTCCGGTTTGTTCATTCATCAACAAAATGTCGGTAAATGTGCCACCCACATCTACACCGAGTCGATAGGTCATGCGATCTCCTTAGATGACGCCGGCTGCGCGGAGCGAGGATAGTTCGTCATCGCTGAGACCCAGCAGGCCTTGATAGATTTCTTCGTTGTGTTCGCCGAGCGTCGGTCCAACGTGTCGAACGCGTCCGGGTGTTTCTGACAAGCGGGGAAAGACGTTGTGCATTGCGAACTCGCCCAGCTCGGGGTGGGCCAGCCTGACAATGGAGCCGCGAGCCGCGAATTGGGGATCAGTGAACATGTCTTTCGCTCGAAAGATGCGGCCGGCCGGAACCCCGCCCTCGTGCAAGAGGGCCAGCAGGTCATCGGCTTGGAGCTGTGAAGACCATTCGGCGATCAGTCCGTCCAGCTCGTTCATGGTGATACCCCTGGCTCCGTGAGTTGCGTAGCGCTCGTCCATGGCCAAGTCGGGTCGCTCCATTACCGAAGCGAGTCGCCGAAAAACCGTGTCTTGGTTCGCTGCGATGAGGATCATCTCGCCATCAGCCGTTGGGTAGACGTTGCTCGGGGCAACGTTAGGCAGCGTTGGGCCGGTTCGTTGACGCTCGTATCCGGCGATTTGCCATTCGGGAATGAGGGACTCCATCATGCCGAGCACGGCTTCGTAAATTGCAGAGTCGACGATCTGACCCCGACCGGATCGATGCCGCTGGTGAAGGGCGACCAACGTCCCGAGCGTCGCGAACATCGCCGCAAGGGAATCACCGAGCGAGACGCCCGCCCGCGACGGCGGGCGATCAGGCTCACCGGTCACGTATCGAATGCCACCCATCGCCTCACCGATCGAGCCATATCCGGCTCTCTGCGAGTACGGTCCAGTCTGACCAAATCCAGTGATTCGAGCGATGATCAGACGAGGGTTAAGCGCCCAGAGCGACTCAGGAGACAGACTCCATTTTTCGAGAGTCCCCGGACGGAAGTTTTCGATCAACACATCAGCCTGGCTGACAAGCCTTCTCACGAGAGCTTGACCCTCGGGAGTTCGCAAGTCCGCGGTGATCGATTTTTTATTCCTCGCAACGACCGGCCACCATAGTGAAGTGCCGTAGGGCTTTTCCTGTCCCCACTGCCTCATCGGATCACCGACTCCCGGGTCTTCGACCTTGATTACCTCGGCACCAAAATCACCCAACAACTGACCGCAGAACGGCCCAGCCACGAGGGCACCCAGCTCAATCACTCTCAGATCGTCCAATGGGAGGACGTCCTCATCAACCATTCCTGGCTCATTTCGTATACAACTTAGTTGCAACTCTCAGACGCATCATTGCATCATGTACGGCAGCGTAGGTATTTTTCCAGCGACCGTCAAGAGCTCAGCTTTAAAATTGCATACAAGTTGTCACTATTGATTCTTGGGCTGCCTTGTTTTTTGGATTCGTGGCCCGGTAGATTTCAGACATCCCGACTGCGTATTCGATTGGAAACTTGATATGGCACAAGTCGACACCGCGGTGGTGATGTTGCGAGCGAGGTTGGCGTCTGGGGCGCTTGCGCCCGGGGATCGGCTCGGCGAGGCGGACCTGGCTGAAGAACTCGGGATGAGCAGGACTCCGATCCGAGAGGCGTTGCGACTCCTATCGGGCGAGGGGCTCGTGGAAATCGAGGCGAACAGGGGAGCGCGGGTTGCCGATTGGTCAGAAGACGAACTTGTGGACGTCTTCGAGATCCGATTGCGGCTTGAGGGTCTCGCCGCCAGGCGAGCCGCCGAAAAGGCGACTCCGGAGCAGGTAGCCCGACTACATGAGATCGCTACCGAGATTGCGTTTCACGCCCGCCCTGGAGCTCATCGGGATCTGGGAAAGATTGCCCAATGCAATTCGGAATTCCATGGGGAGTTGCTCATTATTGCCGGAAGCCCGGCCCTGTCGTCTGCTGTCGCCGGCGTAGTTTTTCTCGCAGTTCTCTCCAAGACTCATGAATCTTTCGACGATGAGGCCTTTCGACGCAGCGTCAATCATCATTTCGAGATCGTCGCGGCTATTCGATCGGGGCAAGGCGACTGGGCGGAAAGCACAATGAGAAGCCATATGCTGTCGGCCCGGGCGTCACTCCTGGCACAAACAGCACGGAAAAGTTCCCCTGAAGAAATGGGTGCCTAGCCGTGTCAGCAAGTGATTCCGGGCCATCTACGCAGGGTGACCATGGGGGCCTGGAAAGCCGTGTAGCGAGTTTCAGCGCGCATCTCACTCCCGGGCGTCGCCCGGCCCTCGTGATGGTTGACCTCGTCAGGGCCTATTTTGACCCTGGCGCCAGCCTCTATCTGGGCCAGGATGACTGTCTTCACTCTGCGGCGAGAGTGTTGGAAGCGTCGCGCAACTCGGGGATCCTCATCCTTCACACGAGGGTTTCCTACTCGGAGGGCGGAATTGATGGAGGGCACTTCTTCACGAAGGTTAATGCGTTGAAAGAATTGGTCGGCAGTAGCTTACTCGGCGACTTCATGCCCGAAGTAACGCCGCTTTCCAACGAACCAACCATCGTGAAGCAATACGCGAGTGCGTTCTTTGGTACAACACTGGCGTCGACCTTGAGCGCCAACGCCATTGACACGCTGATCATTGCTGGTGTCAGCACGAGTGGCTGCATTCGGGCAACAGCTGTTGATGCCATCCAGCATGGCTTCATCCCGCTGATCCCGCGAGAGTCGGTTGGTGATCGCGACATCGGTCCTCATGAGTCAAACCTCTTCGATCTGCAGGCGAAGTATGCAGAGGTTGTGACAGAAAAATCCATTCTTGACTACCTGTCCCGCCTCAACTAAACCATCTGGGTTAGTTTCTGTATCACCGGCTTGGCTAGAGAACACCCTGCTCCCGGGCGGCCATCGGAAATGTCGGAAAGGCTCCTATCGTTTTGCGGCCGAATGAATCGCCTCGGGGTCATTCGTTGGGCACGAGCAGCCGTCACCCGGCCCTCGACAGGGGCGACGAGGGAACTGTCAGCGTAATGAGAAGCCGTGCGAGGATGAAAGTCGTGGATATTTCTGGCACGATCTCACCGACCACCTTCGACTGGATTCGAAAACTGGTTTCGTTCGACACCACAAGTCGTCAATCGAACCTCGCACTCATCGAAACAATTCGCGCGGAAATGGCCTCGCGCGCCCTCAGCCCACTTATCGTTTCGAATGCCGAGGGCACCAAAGCGAACCTGTTTGTTACCATCCCAGCTGTCGACGGCACGAGCGCCGGGGGCGTCCTGCTCGCCGGGCACACCGATGTCGTTCCGGTCGATGGGCAAGTCTGGAGCAGCGATCCGTTCATCGCTCACATCCGCGATGGAAAAATTTACGGGCGCGGGGCCTGTGACATGAAGGCCTTCAGCGGTGTCATCCTTGCGATGCTTCCTGAATTCCTCTCCGCTCCACTTTATACACCGTTGCATCTGGCCTTCACCTACGACGAAGAGGTGGGATGTCACGGAGCCGGTGTTCTCCTCCAACAGCTCGAGGTATTGAACATCCATCCGGCGCTCTGCATCGTGGGCGAGCCGACGAGTATGCGGGTGATAACGGCGCACAAGAGTAGCCACCTCTTTCGGGTGACGGTGACCGGGGTCGCTTCCCACTCCTCGAATACCCCTGGTGGCGTTAACGCTATCGAGTATGCGGCCAAGGCCATTGCATTCATCCGCTCCATTGCCGATGAGCATCGGGCCATCGGCCCGTTCGATTCGACCTTCGAAGTGCCGTTCACCACCGCAAACGTCGGAGTGGTGAGCGGCGGTGTTGCCGTCAATACGGTGGCCGATCTGTGCGAATTCGAATTCGAGTTCCGCACCGTTCCGGGGGTCAAACCGGCGGAAATGACCGATCGAATCGAAAGCTATCTTCTCGGGGAATTGCGCACGGAGATGCAGCGCGAAAACGCTGGGGCCGACATCCAGATCATTCCTCTGGGGGCGGTACCGGCACTTCGACCTGGTACCGGCGAGGCGTTCCGGCTGGTCCGCCAACTCATCGGCGCTGTGGTCAGCGGCGATAGCGCAGATGCAGAGGCCGGCAAAACAGTCGGCGCTGAGTCCCACTACGGCACGGTCGGATACGGCACGGAAGGCGGACTCTTCCAGCTCGCGGGAATCGACACCGTGGTGTGCGGACCAGGCAGCATGGCGCAGGGCCACACCGCAAACGAATACATCGAACTCAGCCAAGTGCGAGCCTGCGAGGAATTCATGCGGACGCTTATCAAGCATCTTTCGGCCGGATGACACGTCTGTGCACCATGAGTGAAAACGGGGAAAGCCAATGACCGGTCGACCGACAAAAGCCACACCAGCGGTGCCGACTGCGGATGTCACGCTTGACACCCAGCGCAGCCTGGCCCGCAGGGCAGTGGTGGCCGCGTCGATCGGCAACGGCCTCGAGTGGTTCGACGTTATCGTTTACGGTGCATTCGCGGTCACGATCGCCAGGCTGTTCTTTCCCACGAACGACCCAACTGTATCCCTGCTGCTCGCGTTCGGCTCATTCGGGATCTCGTTTGTCATGCGGCCCCTCGGCGGCATTCTGATTGGCCGCTACGCCGACCGGGCCGGCCGAAAGGCCGGCATGTTGGTGTCGATCTCTCTGATGATCATCGGCACACTCTTCATCGCGTTCTCCCCGACGGCACAGATGATTGGCGTCGCGGCGGCGGTGATCCTCTTGTTGGCCCGACTTATCCAGGGATTTGCGGCGGGCGGAGAGTTCGGCACGGCACCGGCCTTCTTGATCGAACACGCCCCGAACCGGCGAGCTTTCTACGCTAGCTGGCAGGTGGCAACCCAGGGTGGCGCCATACTGCTCGCGGGAATTTTTGGTTTCGTTCTCAACAACTACCTGGGCCAACAAGCGCTGGATAGCTGGGGATGGCGGGTGCCCTTCCTTTTCGCGCTGCTGATCGGGCCGGTCGGCTGGTACATCCGCTCCAAGATGAAAGACACCCCGGAATTTCTTGCCATGACGCCCTCTGCCTCACCGCTTCGGGAGACGCTGATCGATAACGGTGGTCGGTTGTTTTCAATAGTCGGGGTGGTCGCCCTCGGCTCCGTCGGTATCTACATCGCCCTGTTCATGCCGACCTTTGCCACCGTCAACCTCGGTATGCCGGCGGGGGCAGCGTTCGTCTCGACTCTGGTCTTCGGCATAGTGATGAGTATCGGAGCGCCCTTCGTCGGCATGCTCGCTGACCGTGTTGGGCCGGCGAAACTGATGACCGGGGCAGCAATCGCAACGGTTTTGCTCGCAATTCCGATGTTCATTCTGCTGCGGCAGTCGCCGGTACTGGTGACGATCGTCATGATCGAGCTGGTGCTCGGCATTCTTGCCACGCTGTATTTTGCACCGTTGCCCGCGATCATGTCTGCGATGTTCCCCGTGCAGATCCGCACGACCGGACTGTCGTTGGGCTACAACGTCGGAGTGACGGTGTTCGGAGGGTTTGCGCCATTCATCCTGACCTTCCTGATCAATGCAACCGGCTCACTTCTGGTCCCAGGGTTTTATCTCGCAGCTATCGCGGCTTTCTCCCTCGTCAGCCTCGTCGTGGCACGGAGAGTGTTCCACCAGCGCTGAGTGAATTCACCGAGATAGGTGCATCGTGGCTATGACATCTTCTCGGTTTCAATAAAAGTGATCGTGGCCGTGCCCCGATTCGCCACGGAATGCTCGATACCCGCTGGGCGGGTGTAGCTCTGGCCGATCCGCAATTCGGCGCGAAGTTCTGAGCCGTCGGCATTTGTTGAGAACATTGTGTCATTCACGAGCGGGACCACCACGTAGTCGTATTCGTGGAGGTGCATGGGAATTTCACCACCGGGTTCGATCATCCACTTTGTCACTCGAAAAATTCCGTTGTCGATTTGTATCTCACCGCTTGCCATTGTGATTCCCTCTATTGCTCTGCCGTTCAGGGGAGCTTACGTTCTGCGTCGACCGCTATGCACCCGAGGGAGAGGGGCACTCCGAGCGCATCCCGCAAGCCTGCGATCCCAGGGAGGCACATCTTGTCGCTTGCGTATCCGGTGATATCGGTGACCGACCAGTGAAGATTTATGGTCTCCCCAGCGCGGGTCGCAATAGTTCTCTGGGCCGACTCCTCTTGCCACCCGGTGAATCGAGACAAAAGAATCTCGAGCTAATTCCACATCCGGAGACGCGTGACCCCTATAGTGGCGGCAATCTAATCACCCGATGAGGCGTCACCGCCGCCTTAACAGATCCGAGGAAGAACATGCCCAGCCCGACACCTACTGTGGTGGCCCTCGCGTCGCCCGGCGACACAGCCTATGAGCAGGCCGTTGCGTGCTACAACCTTGACGCCCACCTTGAGCCCGCTCATGCCGTAGTCGCGACCTGCGCAGCCGACGTTACCAACGCCATCCTTACTGCCCGTAATTTGGGGATGGGTGTTCGCGCGCAGGCCACCGGACATGCTGCGATGTCAGCCAGTCCGATGCACGGGGATCTCCTCATCTCGACCCAGCTTGAAGAACCGGTCATCATCGATCCGGTCGCTTCGACCGCACGAATTTCTGCGGGTACCTGTTGGTCATCCGTCGTTGATGCGGCCGCTGCCCACGGGCTGATCGCTCTGCATGGCTCCAGCGGCACGATCGGTGCAATCGGATATTTGCTTCGCGGTGGCCTCAGCTTTTACGGTCGGCTCCACGGGATCGCGGCGAACTCTCTCCGCTCAATCACCATCGTGATTGCCACCGGCGAAACCATTGAGGTCAGTGAAGACAGCGTCCCGGAGCTCTTTTGGGCGCTCCGCGGCGGCGGTGGCGGGTACGGCGTCGTGGTGGGGGTGGAAATCCAGCTTTTTGCGATGGCGCACGTGATCACCGGGCAAATCGCATGGAAAGCCAGCGACGCTGCGGTGATCGCGACTCTCTGGAAGAAGTGGACCGAAACGGCGCCACCCGAAGCGACCACGAGTCTTCGAATGCTGAATCTGCCTCCTGTCCCGGGTATGGTCCCGGAGGTCCTGACCAGTGGGCAGATTCTTATGATCGACGGAGCCATCAGCGTCTCGACCTCCGGAGACCTCGATGCGGCTCAACAGATCCTGGACGATTTTTTGGAGCCACTCCGCGGGGCAATTGAGCCGATCTTCGACTCGTGGGCCGTAGCGCCGCCCGCCGCGCTACCTCATACCCATATGGATCCCCCCTTCGCGGTAGCGGTCGTCTCGGATCACCTTGTGCTGGATCACTTCGATGACCTGGCGTTGCGGCTCATCCTCGACGCCGCTAGTGCCCAAACCTCCCTCCTCTTGTTCGAGCTGCGCCAACTGGGAGGTCGGCTTGCTGAGCCCGCAATTGCGGGAGGCGCATTCGACCGCATACGCGGTAGCTTTGCCTACTTCGGGGCCGGCCTCCTTGCCACGCCTGAATCACGGGAGAACATCATCGCCGACCTCGCGGCGTTGCGCGGTGTCATGGGCCCGTGGAACACGGGCTTCACTCTCCCCACATTCGTGGAAAATGTGGCGGCACCGCAACGCACCCTCGATGACGCAGACTTCGCCCGGGCGGCCGTGCTGCGTGCCCACATCGATCCGACCGGAATATTCGCCCACGATGTTTCTCCCGTGCGGGCGGACTCATAGTTCGCGCTACACAGAAGCTGGCGCTATTCAGAAGCCCGCGCTACGCAGAAGCCAGTCGCTGCTCGTCAACGCTGTTACCGCCGTCGACGACGATCACTTGTCCGGTCACGTAGGACGCGCCCGGGGTCGCCAGCCAGGCGATCGCCGAAGCGACCTCGTCGGCCGTTCCGCTTCGACCCGCGGGAACATGCGCACCTTCGAGCGCTTCGGCCGGCAACTGGGAACCGGTCGCAATCCAGCCGGGGGCGACCGCGTTCGCCGTGATCGCGGCACCCGCTTCGTCCACCGCGAGGGCTCTCGTGAGCCCGACGAGACCAGACTTTGCCGCGGCGTAGGAAATATCTCCGCGGGATGCCATAACCGGCCCGGTCACACTCGCCACCGTGATGACTCGACCCCAGCGGTCCGCACGCATCCGGGGAAGAACGAGGCGGGTCATGTAAAAGGCGCTTGACAGGTTGAGCGCGATGCTGCGATCCCATTCGTCCGGGTCCATGAGCGCGTCACCCGAGAGCATCTCGGTATCGCCCGTCGAGACCATGCCGGCGTTATTTACCAGGATGTGCGGTACCACGGATGCCGCCGCCAGCGCCTCGCCCAGCGTGACGGCGAGCGCCGCCGACTCAAGCCGCGCAACAAATCCATGAGCATCGATTCCGATTCCACGGAGCTCGTTGACTCGATCATGGATCCGATCGGTCGTGCCGGTGATCGCGACAGAGGCTCCGAGTTGACCGAGCGATCGTGCGGAGGCGAAACCGATTCCGGTTGGGCTTCCCGCCCCGGTTACCAGAGCTGTGCGCCCTGAGAGATTCCATGCGGCGGGCAGTGTCATACCGACCATGGTATCGAGCCAGGAGTCAACGCCGAGAACGCGTGACGCGGACGAAAGCACTGATCTGGATTCCGAAGGCCGGCGGCACTTCTCGAAATAACCAGGGCGGGATTAGGAGCCAGCTTGCCAGAGGTCGGGTCCGAACACCTCGTAGTGGATACGTTCGGCCGGCACTCCGGATTCGAGCGCCTGCGACCTCAGGCTGCGCATGAAGGGCAGTGGGCCGCACAGGTACACCGACGCGTTCTCGGGAATCGCCACGTTGGCCAGGGACATGAAGCCGTCGTGCGCCCCGTCGCCGTCGCTCGGCACTTCTAACCAGAGTTCGAGTTCGGCTGCTTCGAGCAGAGCGACATCCTCGAGCATCTGATCCCGCAGCGCCCAGCGCTCGAGAGTGCTCTCGGCATGAAGAACGAGCACCTCGCGCGTGGATCCCTGGTCGGCGAGAGAGCGAAGGATGGATGCGCTCGGCGTGCAGCCGATTCCTGCTGAAGCCAGCACAAGGGGGGTGTCGCCCGCGCTCAGACTGATGTCCCCGCAGGGGTTGGAGAGAATCAGTTGATCCCCGATCTGCACGTCGCGGTGTAGGGCGGGGGAGACCTCGCCGTCCGCATCCAGCCTCGTCGTGAACACGCGGGTGTCGGTCCCGGTGCTGGCGGACAGGGAATACTGGCGCACCTGATGGATGCCGTCGGGCATCCGTACCGTGACGCTCACGTATTGGCCGGGCAGTGACGGCGTGACGGGAGTGTCGTCTGCCGGCTGCAGGGTGAAGGTCACCGCGTCGGTTCCCGCGGCCTCCTTGCCCACCACGACCCAGGGCGCCAATGGGCGATCGCTTGCCGCAGCGGAGTAGAGGCCATTTTCGAGTGTGATGAGCGCGTGTGCCATCAGCCAGTAGACCTCGGTCCAGGCACCGGCAATCTCGGAGGTAATCACGTCGCTGAGTTCCTCGGCAATCGCCTCGAACAGGTACTGGTAGACCACGGTGTACTGCTCCGGGCGGATGTCGAGGGACACATGCTTGTGCGCGATGCGGGAGAGCATGGCTTCGGGGGTGGTCTCCGGATTGTTGACCAGGTGCGTCGCGAAGGCGGCGATGCTGCCGGCCAGCGCTTGCTGCTGGGTGCCATTCTTCTGATTCGAGCGGCTGAACAGCCCGTCGAACAGTTCGGGGTGGGCGGCGAACATGCGAGCGTAAAAGTTTCGTGCGATCACGGGCATGCGCTCCCCGACGAGGGGGAGAGTTGCAGTGATCAGGGGGAGGGATTGGGGCGAGAGCATGCTGACTCCTTGATGGTGCCGAATGATCTCTTAAAACTAGCATTTGATATGCCAGTTAATGTATGGAGGCTAGTAGAAGACTCGTGTCTCTGGCTGATTGTGCGGCTGAGTAGCGATCACCACACCGTCCAAATCGGAATAGAACCTCTCCCGCGCCCGGCGCAATGCGCCCCGAACCCCACACCCGTCGAGCAGCGGACACGGGCCATCGGGGGTGATGCATGCGGCCAGATCGAGGCGAGTGTCCAGTTGGCGCAGCAGCCAGCCGATTGTGGCCTTGCGCCCCTCGGCGCTGATCCGCACCCCGCCCGAACGGCCACGGGTAACCTCTACGAGCCCGAGTTCACGCAGTCGGATGATGGCCTTGCTCACGTGATTATAGGGAGTCGCGATGGCTTCGGATATTGCCCGGGACGTCATCATTGCGCCCTCGGGGGCGGCCGCCAAGAGCATAACTACGCGCAGGCAGACATCCGAAAAGGCGTTGATCCTCATGTGAACACAGTAGGGCGATTCAGACGGGCCGCCGTGCCCACAGCCCTCCAGATCGCTTACGGCCTTCGCCCTCTGTGGGCTACTCCATGACGCTGTCGAGGAACGCCTTTGTGCGCGGGCTCTGCGGGCTATTCAAGATGCTGGCAGGTGGGCCCGATTCCACGACAACGCCGGCATCCATGAAGACCACCTCATCGGCCGCTCCGCGCGCGAACCCGATCTCGTGGGTGACCACGATCATGGTCATACCCTCGGCCGCCAACGTTCTCATAACATCGAGCACATCGCCGACCAGCTCCGGGTCCAGCGCGCTGGTTGGCTCGTCGAAAAGGAGCAGCTTCGGATCCATCGCCAACGCACGCGCAATAGCCACGCGCTGCTGTTGGCCACCGGACATTTGCGCCGGATACGACTGGGCAAGATCGGCGAGACCCACCCGGTCGAGTAGTTCGCGTCCGCGCGCTAAGGCATTTTGCTTCGCAATTTTCCGCACTCCGATTGGCGCTGCCGTAATGTTTTCCAGCGCGGTCATATGCGGAAACAGATTGAACCGCTGAAACACCATCCCGATGCTGCCTCGCTGGCGTGCCACTTCGCGCGGGTTCATCTCGAAGATCCGGTCTCCCCTCTGGGCATAGCCGATAAGTTCGCCATCGACGGAAATACGACCGCCGTCGATCCGCTCCAGGTGGTTGATGCAGCGCAGGAATGTTGACTTCCCGGAGCCGGACGGGCCGAGCAGACACATCACCTGACCCGCATCAACCGCTAGCGAAACCCCCTTCAGTACTTCGATGCCGCCATAGCTTTTCCGCACCTTCTTGGCGCATAGCAGGGGTTCGGATGTTGCTGCAGGAAGGCCCACCTGCTGGGCGCTCGTTGCTCCAATCACGATGCATCCACCCTTTCATTCGTGAGAGTGGTTTTTCGGCTCCGGCGCAGAACGGCCCAGACCCGTTCGATCGGTGTCGGTGGCAGGGTTCTGGCGTTGCCCCTGGCGTAGTGCCGCTCGAGGTAATACTGCGGGATTGAGAGCACCGAAGTGAGGAATAGGTACCAGCAGCTTACGACCACAAGCAGCTCCACCTGGCGAAGGTTTTGCGAAGAAATCTGCGTAGCCACCGTGTATAACTCAAGTACGGCTATCACCGACAGCAGCGAGGTGTTCTTTAACATGGAGATCGTCTCGTTGCCCATCGGAGGGATGATCACCCGCATTGCCTGGGGCAGTATCACCTTGAACAGGGTGAAGGTCGGTGACATCCCGACCGAATATGCGGCCTCATGCTGTCCCGCGTCGACCGACAGCATCCCGGCGCGTACGATTTCAGCCGAATACGCTGCTTGGTTCAGCGTCAGCGCAAGGAGACCCGCCGTGAACGCGGGAATCAAAGTGTTGGTATCGATCGAAAAGACGGTGAAATCTGTAAACGGTATTCCCAGTGATATCTGGGAATACAGCAACCCCAGGTATCCCCAGAACACGATCTGGATCAGCAGTGGAGTGCCTCGAAAGACCCACACGTACAACCATGCCAGGACGTTCATTACTGGATTGTTGGAAAGCCGCATGACTGCCAGCAGTACGCCAAGCACCGAGGACACGATCATGGCGACGATCGTGAGCACCAGGGTGAGCACCACCCCGCTCAGGATTCGTCGGTTGAAGATAAACTCGGCGATCGTCGGGTGGTGGATGTTGTGGTTTTCCCACAACGACGCGGCGAGGCACACAAAGCCCACGAGAAGAATCGCTGCGACGACCCAGCGCCACGGATGACGCAGGGGGACACCGACGATATCGTCGGGATCCCGGCCGCTTGGCAAAGTAGCAGTTGACGGATCCGGGCGCATCGCTGTCTCTCGTTTCATCAGGTCACGATCCGAGGTTGATGCCGGCCTTGTCGACGGCGTAATCAGTCAACGTGTACTTTTTCAAAATCTTTTGGTATCCCCCGTCTGCGACGACGGACTTGAGTGCGAGCAGCAGCGCGTTGCTCAACTGGGAGTCCTTCTTCAACACGCCGATCCCGGTGAACACCGGGTTGTATCCCGCCGGATTTGCAGAATCCCGAATCACTTCGAACATTTTGCCGTCACCGGCAGTCTGCGCGGCGTACGCCGCGACGGCCGAGTCTACGACGTCGGCGATAGCCCTGCCCGAGCGAACGGCGGTTTGCACGTCGGTTTCCAGCGGCAATTCGGCGATCTTCATAGGACCAGATCCTTGTGCTGTGCACTTGGCGTCATAGCCGTGAAGGATATCTGCCTGAACAGTCGCTTTCTGCACGGCCACATTCTTGCCACACAGGTCGAGCACAGAGGTTATCTTGTTCGGATTCCCTGCGAGAACCAGGATCGAGAAACCGGCATGAAAGTAGTCGACAAAGTCCAGGGTTTTCTGCCGCTCAGCCGTATCGTTCATGCCGGACATGATGACGTCATGTTTGCCGGACTGCAGGGAGGGGATGATGCTGTCGAAAGCCTGGGTCTGTAGTTCCATCCGAACACCCAGTTTCGCACCGATCGCCTGGGCCAGGTCGTAGTCGAACCCGGTCAAATTCTGGTTCGAGTCAAACATTTCCATCGGTGGGAAGGGGATGTCGGAAGCAACCTTGATAACCCCGGCTGTCTTGTACTTTGCGGGGAGGGCGGCTACTGCCGTGGCATCCGAAGCACCGGCTTTCGGCGCGGGCGCGGTAGCGGTTGTGCTGCCGCCACCGGAACATGCGGACAGCGTCAGCGTCGCTACGATACCGATGGATGCGGCAATCTGCCAGGGGGTGCGGCGTTCGGTGGTGTCCATTATTTATCTCCAGACTGGTTTCTTCGGTGACCTACATCGCTGGGTCAGCATCAGCGCAGTGATTGAGGGGAAGGGTGGTGTGGTGAGAAGCTGATGTTGGTTGTGGATACCGTGACGTCGGCCAGAACATCGTCGAGGATTTCGACTCCAATGCCGGGTTTCGTGGGAATCCGAATATGACCGGCTTCCAGGACGAAGGGTTCGGTCAAATCCTGGCCATAGTAGCGATTGGATGCGGATGTGTCGCCCGGGAGAACGAAGTTTGGCAGCCCCGCGAGGGCCACATTCGCGGCTCGTCCAATACCTGTTTCAAGCATCCCGCCGCACCAGACGGGTACGCCGTGTGCTGCCGCAACGTCATGGATGCGCCGCGCTTCCAAATATCCGCCGACGCGTGCCGGTTTGACGTTGATCACGCTGCATGCGCCAAGGGAAATGGCGGCGGCCGCGTCGCGTGCGGATTCGATTGACTCGTCGAGGCAGATCGGAGTCGTGATGAGCCGGGCAAGTCTGGCGTGTCCGAGAATGTCGTTCTCGGCCATCGGCTGTTCGATCAGGAGCAGATCGAAGGGATCCAGCCGGGCCAGCTGGCGCGCATCCGCGAGGGTGTACGCGGTGTTCGCATCAACTTGCAGCATTACCTCAGGGCCGAATCGCTCGCGCACTGCACGCACGGGTACGAGGTCCCAACCGGGTTCGATCTTGAGCTTTATCCGTAAATATCCCTCAGCCAGATATCCGGCCACGGCATCGAGAAGCTCGTCAATCGAATCCATGATGCCGACCGAGACCCCGGCAGGCACCGTTTCGTGCACCGCGCCAAGGTAGCTACCGAATGACACCCCGGTCTCCCTGAGCTGGGCATCGAGAATAGCCGTTTCAAGCACGGCCTTTGACATGGGATGCCCCTTGACCGGAGCGAGGGCCGTCGCAACGTGTTCGGCGGTCAACCGGTCACCGAGCGCCTGCAATCTGGGGAGCAGATGGTCTCGAATGACCAGATCGCACCCGTCGAGAAATTCCGAACTGTACAGCGGATCGGGTTCGGCTGCACACTCGGCCCAGCCCTCGGCGTCCGCGGTGATCACTCGAACGAGCGTTGTTTCCCGCTCTGTAGCAGTGCCGAAGGAGGTGCGGAATGGCCGCACCAGAGGCAGGACGACCCGGCGTAATTCGACAGTTTCGATTTTCACGGCTGACCTTCTGTTGTGAGCCGGTACCATCCCGCTCGGGTGACCCCACGGGCGGTATACCCCGAGGCAAAGGCTGTCGTGATTATCTCTCGGACGCAACCGCGCCATTCCGCTGCCTGGAGTGGATTCTGACCACGCAGCGTGACGATATCGATTGGCACCCGGACCCACAAAGAGCCACCGACGTCGATGAGTACCGGAAGCCCATCGGGACCAAGGGACCGAACCGCAGTCGCCAAAAAATCGGGCATCTCAACGGGTCGAGGTATGCCGCGGCTGCAGGCGATGCTGTGATCAGAGACCAACGGCCACACCGCAACGAGACGGTCACTCTCGTCATTGGAATTGATTTGGTCTGCCATCGGGCCGTAGAAATCCTGCACGTATTCGGAGGATTGGGCACCGAGTTTTGTCAGATTGAACCGAGCATTCCGGCTGACCAGAGGGTCAAAGGTCCAGGTCATGGCCGCTATTCCTCGGGAGAGTGCCCACGCCCGCTGATGCTGCTTGAGTGCGAAGCCGACACCCGTGTCGGTAAGCCCGGGCAGGACTCCGGCGATGAGTGAATACATCGAGGGAATCTCTGGGGAGACGATAGCCACCGCTGCGCCGCAGAGTGTGCCTTGGAGGTCATACGCGGCGGTGACGTTGCAGCCCGCGTGGCTGATACTACGCAACAGGTCGGCGGGAATAGGAGCCCCGTGCTGCGATGTGCCCCACACCGAGATCAGAAGTGCAGCGACTTCAGTGAGCCGGTTCATTTCGTGCTCGTCGACGATCTTAACCCTCGCGATGCCCGCAGCACCAGCCGCAGCACTCTGCGCCTGACTCACAAACGGACTGGCTTCGGCCTTGAGCAACATTGATCAAGTGTGACGCAGACATCCATGGAGATCATCAGGCCCGAGCATGAAGAAACTTGTGTTTAATTGTTGTAGAGCACTAAAGCAGCCTACGGTGGCTCCCATGGAACCGTTGACCGCCGACTTGCATGACATTGCTATTACGGAGTTGCTGCAGATCCTGGACGGGTCGGGACTGCGGCTTGTGTCTAGTGAGACTCGGCTTCGATTGCCGCTGACGAGCCCTACCCTCTTCGATCCGTGGATGCCACCGGCAGGCCCGCGCAGCGGGATCCTCCTCTGCATTGGCCTGCATCCGGCAGCCCCAGAGGCCACGGCCACAATTCGCGATGCAGCTCACCGGGGGTTTGGGGCTGTGGTCATCAAGTCGCTGTCGTTGGGTGTCGAGACCCTCGCAGCCGTAGCAGATGCTGAAGGCATTGCGTTGCTCGTAGTGGACGACGAGATCGAGTGGAGACAGTTGGACGCCCTGATCAACTCTGCTCTCACCACAGCGACCGAGGCCCGCGGTTCCCTCTCTGCTCCGGTGGTCGGTGACCTGTTCGCCTTGGCGAATGCGATCGCCGCCATGATCGGCGGGGCAACGGCTATTGAAGACATGCAGGAACACGTGCTGGCGTACTCCACACTGCCGGGCCAGCCTATCGACGAGGATCGTCGTGAGGGAATCCTTGGCCGCAAGGTCCCCACTCTGCCGGACAATGCCGAGCAATACGCAGCCGTTTTCAGTGCGGCGGGTTCGCTCCATGTTCCTGGAGTGTTGCCCGGGCTGGCCCGGCTCGCCGTTGCGGTCCGTGCTGGCACCCAACTGCTTGGCTCGATCTGGGTTGTTGATGCCACCGGCGACCTCGATGCGGATGCAGAACGAGCGTTGGAACGCTCCGCTGACATCGCGGCGCTGCATATGCTTCGCGCGCGCAGCGCTGCCGATCTGGCGCGGCAGCAGCGCGCCGAGTTATTGCGCCGGCTGGTCGAGGGCGGTGAGGATTCGCGCCTGGTGGTCGGACAACTGGGGTTGGACACCTCCGGGCCGTTCGTTGTGGTGGCGTTCCAACCGGAATTCGCACCCACGGGTGATGAGTTGCAGATGCCTCGGCTGGTCGATCTCGTCGTAATGCACTGCGAAGGTCACCAGCACGGCGCGGAATGCGTGGTCATCGGAGACACCGTGTACGTCCTGTTCACCGGGGCAGCCGGGGCCGACCTTGCAGCCACTGAGGCGGTAGCCCACCAGCTCGTTGCTCGAGCTGCGGCAGCCCTGCGGGTGCTTGTACGTGTCTCTGTGGGGTCGTCGGTGTCGACCGTTGGGCAAATCAGTAGGTCTCGGCGTGATGCTGACCTGGTATTGCTGCTCCTTGCTAATCATCGAGCATCCAGTTCCGTGGCGAGCGCACGAGACGTGAGAAGCCAACTCACACTGTTGGAGCTTGCCCAGGTTTTTCGCGACACTCCTCGGCTGCTGTCTCAGCACGCTCAGCAGGTTCTTGAATTCGATGCGCGTTCGGGTACCGACTACGCGAAAACGCTTCGCACCTACCTGGATTGCGCCAGGGATTCGGCTACGACTGCCGCTCGCCTATCGCTGCATCAAAATACCCTGCGGTATCGACTTCGCCGAGCGAACGAAAGGTTTGGGATCGATCTGGACAATCCAGACGACACTCTGACGCTGTGGCTCAGCTTGCGCGTGGTCGAGTTCGAGTGAGCCCGGTGAGATGGTCTCCCCTGGCTGCAACGAATACTGCGCTACCGGCAGACCCCTTCGCAGCCCGTGCAAGCTGGGACCCGCGGTAGGTTGGGGCTCTCGGGGCGGCGCAATTCTGCTCCCACGAATAGTGCGTCGAATTCCCATTCAATCGACCGGGATTCCTCTGCACTGATCGTTCGATTTTCACCATAGAGAGAAACTCATGAGCGCCCGCTTCGAAGAGTTGGACTTCCATCCGACCAGCATGGGAGATCTCACCCTGCGAAGGAGGGTTGAACCCACCCTCGGAGTGGACGTGTTCGAAGTGAAACTGGGGGAGGAGTTCCTCATGTCCAGTCTGTTCACCGTGGCAGAAGTGGAGCTCGCGAATCTCGGCCTCGCGGCTGTCGAGGCAACGGATCTCGATGTGCTGGTCGGCGGTCTCGGCCTCGGCTACACGGCGGTCGCGGCCCTCGCCGACCGTCGCGTGCGCTCGCTCACAGTGATCGACGCCCTGCCTGCCGTGATCGACTGGCACCTGCGCGGCCTGCTTCCGGTCTCGGCGGCGCTCACGGAAGACCCGAGAACAGTACTGGTGCTCGATGACTTCTTCGGTCTCATGCGTCGAGTGCCGGGCGCGATATCCGCTCGTTACGACGCGATCCTGCTGGATGTCGACCACTCGCCCCGCCACCAGCTTGACCCGAGTCATGCAGATCTCTATACGTCCAGCGGAATGAATGCGGTCTCGCTGCACCTGAAGCCGGACGGCGTGTTCGCGCTGTGGTCTGACGACCCGCCCGACGAGGAGTTTCTGACACGAGCATCGGGGGTGTTCGCCGCAGTGTTGGCGCACGTCGTCGATTTTGACAACCCGCTCACCGGCGGGATCTCATCCAATACGGTGTACGTCGCAACGATGCGCTGAATCTCCCGATCCTCACTGGAACCAGACCCGGGGTCGTCCCGGTCCGAGCTATCGCGGTCCGTACGCGACGGACCCGAAAGCCGCTTCACCACGCGTCGACGCTGACCACGAATCGACGGGACCTTCGGCCCTGCGACGGGGGGACTATCGGTGTTAACTCGGCGGTACACGACAGGAAGGTCACGCCATGAAAGCCCTCGTCTACAAAGGTCCCGGCCAAAAGAGTTGGGAGGACGTTCCGGATCCGGTGATCCTCGCGCCGACCGATGTGATTGTCAAAATGGTGGCGACCACGATCTGCGGCACCGACCTCCATATCCTCAAAGGAGACGTGCCGGAGGTGTCCGTCGGTCGGATCCTCGGTCACGAGGGGATCGGCGTAATCACCGAGGTCGGCGGCAGCGTGAGCCAACTCGCCGTCGGGGACCGCGTGATCCTCGCCTGCGTGAGTTCCTGCGGCCAGTGCTCGAATTGTCGCAAAGGTCTCTACAGCCACTGCCTCAACCCGGAGGGAATCGCCGGAATCGGTTGGATTTTCGGCTACATGATCGACGGCACGCAGGCCGAATACGTGCGCGTGCCGTTCGCCGAGAATTCGGTTTACAAGGTACCGGAAGGAGTCACTGATGCCGAGGGCATCCTGCTCTCCGACATCCTGCCTACGGGTTTTGAGATCGGTGTGCAATACGGCAAAGTCACGCCGGGTGATGTCGTTGCCGTTATTGGTGCAGGGCCGGTAGGCCTCTCGTCCGTGATGACAGCGCGGCTCTATGGCCCGTCCAAGATCATCGCGATCGATCTCGATAGTGCCCGGCTGACCCGCGCAAAGGATTTTGGGGCGACCGACACCGTGAACTCCGGCGACGCGGACTGGAAAGAACAGGTGCTCGCCCTCACCGACGGGCTGGGAGTGGGTGTCGCGATCGAGGCCGTCGGCGTGCCCGACACGTTCACCATGGCCACGGACATCGTGCGACCCGGCGGTCATGTCGCCAACATCGGGGTGCACGGCAA
>JAYTTG010000122.1:0-2287 GCA_043745175.1 Microbacteriaceae bacterium | reverse complement strand
GATGCCGCGGGGCGGGGCATCCGCGTCATCATCGCCGGGGCCGGAGGGGCTGCCCATCTGCCCGGAATGCTCGCCGCCGTCACGACCCTCCCGGTGATCGGCGTGCCGGTGGCTCTCGCACAGCTCGACGGGCTGGACTCCCTGCTGTCTATCGTGCAGATGCCCGCCGGGGTTCCGGTCGCCACCGTGTCGATTGGGGGCGCACGCAACGCCGGACTCCTCGCGATCCGGATGCTCGCAATATCCGATCCCGGACTCGAAACCGCGCTCGCGGACTTCGCGCGTTCCCTCGAAGACACCGTCGCCGCTAAGAATGCCGCGCTGAAGTCGAGCCTGTGAGCGTGATGACCGCGACCAGCCCGATCCGCACCCCGGATCTGAGGTCGACCCCCACCATGACCAAGCGGGCCTGGTGGCTCGTGGGTCTCAACCTACTCATCCCCGGATCCGCCCAGATCCTTGCCGGCAATCGGCGTCTCGGGCGCTTCGGGGTTGGGGCGACCTTTCTTCTCTGGGGCCTCGGTCTCGTGGGTATTCTCGTCTGGTTCGTCGCGCACTCCGTGATCCTCGGCATCGTGACCAACCCGATCGGGCTTACGGCGATCCAGGTCGTGTTGGCGGCCTACACGGTGCTCTGGATTGCACTCACCCTCGACACCCTGCGCCTCACCCGGCTCATCGCAACGGCCCCCGCGATGCGCCCCGCGATCGCGGCCCTGTCGATCCTCGCGCTCGCCGTCACGGCGGGTGCCGCGGGCTACGGAGCGGTCAGCGCGGGCAGTGCCCGGAACGCGGTGACCTCGATCTTTGCCGGAAACGAGATGGTCGCTCCGGTGAACGGGCGGTATAACATTCTGCTGCTCGGCGGCGACGCCGGTCCGGATCGCACCGGTTTGCGTCCGGACAGCACCTCGGTCGCGAGCATCGACGCGTCCACCGGCGCGACGACGATCATCGGCATCCCGCGCAACATGGAGCACATCCAGTTCGCGAAGGGATCGCCGCTCTACGGTCCGTTCCCTCAGGGCTACAACTGCGGCGACCTCTGTCTCATCGACTACTTGTACACCTACGGGGAGGAGCACAAGTCGCTCTATCCGAATGCGGCCTCGAAGGGCAGTTCGCCCGGAATCGAGGCGATGAAGGATGCCGCCGAGGGCGTCACCGGCCTCCCAATCCAGTATTACGGACTCATTGACATGCAGGGCTTCTCCGAATTGATCGACGCTCTGGGGGGAGTCTCGATCGACGTGCCAGTGAAATTGCCCTACGGCCCCGTGACAGCGACGAAGCCCTACGGTACATTCCAGGCGGGCAGCCAGCAGATGAACGGCTACCTAGCGCTCTGGTACGGGCGGTCGCGTTATATGGGCACCGACTATGATCGCATGGCCCGCCAGCGCCAAGTGCAGGAGGCGATGGTCAAGCAGTTTCAGCCCTCCATCGTCGTCACTAAATTCCAGGAAATCGCCAAGGCCGGCGCCCAGGTCGTGAAAACGGACGTACCTTCGGGTGCCATACCCGGGTTCGTCGACCTCGCAGAAAAAGCGCGCAAGATCGCGGTCACTCATTTGGAACTTGTGCCGCCGACCTTCAACCCGGCCAAGCCCGACTACCCGAAGCTCCATGCCGCGGTGCAAGCGGCGATCGCGCCAGTGACGGCCAGCCCGATGCCGTAGGACGAAACCTACAGGTCCGCGTGCAACTGCCAGACCTTCTCGGCGGAGTCCGCCCAGCTGAAAGTGCGCGCGCGGTCCCGGCCAGCGAATCCCATGCGCTCGGCGAGTTCGGGATCGACGAGCACTGTGCCGATCACCTCGGCCAGCCGCTCGGCATAAGACTCCGCGGGCTCGCGGCGGACAGCGAGGCCGGCTCCGGCCGAGACCTCGAGTACCGCAGGGTCGTCGGAATGCACTACCGGGGTTCCGAAGTTGAAGGCCTCGATCACGGGCAACCCAAAGCCCTCAGCGAGGCTCGGGAAGACGAAGACCGAAGCGCGGTCCAGAGCGACGGCCAGATCCGCGTCGGCTAGGTAACCGAGCGCGCGCACCCGATCCTCGGCGAGTCCGGCCTCGGCCGCTATTCCGACGACATCGAGGCCCTGCGATCCCCCGGGTCCGGCGATGAGCAGGGTGTAGCCCTCGAGCTGCGGATGCGCCATCGCCTGAATGAGCCGGGCTATCCCCTTGTGCGGCTGGAGGGTGCCAACGCTCAGGATGAATCGCTCCGGGAGCTCGAGCCGCTCCGCACGGGCATCCGGATCCACTGGCAGGGTGAGCTTGGAACT
>JAYTTG010000121.1:0-2288 GCA_043745175.1 Microbacteriaceae bacterium | reverse complement strand
TAGGCTGGTCTGATGCTGCTCGCCATCGACACCTCCGCCGGCACCAGCGTTGCCGTCGTAGACCGGGACCGCGGTATCCTCTCCGAGGTCAACGAATCCGACACCCGACGCCATGCCGAGGTGATCGGCGAGGCGATCCTCTTCGCGATCGAGCGTTCCGGCATCTCGATCGGCTCCCTCTCAGGGGTCGCGGCCGGTATGGGCCCGGGACCGTTCACTGGCCTGCGGGTGGGGATCGCGGCGTCCCAGGCCTTCGCCTTCGGAGTATCCAAGCCTCTGGTGCGCGTGGTTAGCCACGATGCCGTTGCCTGGGGGCATTATGCGGCCGGCCACGTCGGCCCCGTTCTGGTGGTGACAGATGCCCGCCGGCGTGAGGTCTATTTCTCGGCGTACTCCGGAGTGGACTCGGTCGGGCTTCCGATTCGTCTGCAGGGGCCGGGCCTGTGCCGTCCCGCTGACCTATCCGAGGCGGTCGACGGCTATTCGCACCACGAGCGGATCGACGCCGCCGAGGTGTCTGCCGCATCTGTCGGCCTGCTCGCCGAGGGGTTGTTCTTTCATCAGCGGGCCTTCGCCGGACCGGAGGCACTCTACCTGCGAGCGCCGGATGTCACGGTATCGGCCGGTCCAAAGCGGGTGAGTTGAGTGAGCTGGCAGCTTCGCATCTCCTCGACCGACGACCTCCTTGGCATCATGGAGATCGAGACCGGCACATTCGGCTCCGACGCGTGGTCGAGCGAGGCGATGCTCAGCGACCTGCGCAATCCGCAGTGCTATTACCTCGTCGCCGACCGCATCGGATTTCCCGGTGAGCTCGACGGCTATGCAGGGCTCTTCGCTCCGAAGGGAGCCCTCGAGGGAGACATTCAGACCATCGCGGTCGCGGAGAGCGCTCGGCGCGGTGGACTCGGCCGTGCGCTCATGAATGCGCTCATCGGCGAGGCACGCAAACGAGGAGCGCGCGAACTGTTCCTGGAGGTGCGCGCGGACAACCCTGGGCCGAAGCGCCTCTATGAGACCCTGGGTTTCGAGGAGATCGCGGTTCGTGTGGGGTACTACCATCCGGACAACGTAGACGCCATTGTCATGCGGTTGGCCATGCCAGACCCCGTGACCAGACCCGCGGTGGGTCGGTGAGCGCGGCGGCGATCGGCCCCCTCGTGCTCGGGATCGAGACCAGCTGCGACGAGACCGGTATCGGTATCGTGCGCGGCACGACACTGCTCGCCAACGTGATCGCGTCGTCGATGGAAGAACACGCCAGGTATGGCGGCGTCGTTCCCGAGATTGCTGCCCGCGCGCATGTGGAGGCCCTCACGCCCGCCCTCATTGCGGCGCTCGCCGAGGCCAAGGTGTCGCTGGCTGAACTCGACGCCATCGCGGTGACGAGCGGACCGGGCCTCGCCGGGGCCCTCATGGTGGGCGTGGGTGCGGCCAAAGCCTTGTCCGTGGCTCTTGATAAGCCGCTTTATGCGATCAACCACCTGGTGGGTCATGTCGGTGCTGACTCGCTGCGCGACGACGGTACCGATATCGAGCTGCCCACCATCGCACTGCTCGTCTCGGGAGGGCACACGTCACTCCTGTACGTGCGCGACCTGATCTCCGACGTGGAATTGCTCGGAGAGACCATCGACGATGCGGCCGGCGAGGCCTTCGACAAGGTCGCGCGACTGCTGGGTCTGCCCTATCCTGGCGGACCGCAGATCGACCGAGTCGCCGTGGGCGGTGACCCGAAGGCAATCCGCTTCCCGCGCGGTCTCAGCCAGCCCAAAGACATGGCGAAGCATCGCTACGACTTCTCGTTCTCCGGACTCAAGACCGCAGTTGCGCGCTGGGTCGAGCAGAAACGGGATGCCGGTGAGCAGGTTCCGGTGGCGGATGTGGCGGCCAGCTTCCGCGAAGCGGTCACCGATGTTCTGCTCACGAAGGCCGTCGCGGCCTGCAGCGACCTCGGCGTGCCGCGACTGCTGCTCGGCGGCGGAGTCGTAGCCAACGCCCGTGTGCGCGAGGTCGCGGCCGAACGCTGTGCGGCCGCCGGGATCGAACTGCGAATCCCCCCGCTGTCGCTCTGCACCGACAACGGGGCGATGATCGCAGCCATCGCAGCGCGACTGATCGAGGCTGGCCACGGGCCATCCTCGCTCTCCTTCGGAGCCGACTCGACCCTGCCTGTCACGATTATCCAGGCCTGACCCAACCGCGTGCGCTGTCTGCCTCGTTTGACACGGGGAGACGACAATGGAATGCTGAGAGTCGCCTGATATTGGCACATTCTTCGAAGGAGC
>JAYTTG010000120.1:0-8396 GCA_043745175.1 Microbacteriaceae bacterium | reverse complement strand
ATTTCGGTGTCGACCTTGTCGGTAGAGACTTCGAGCAGCGGCTCGTCCACCTCGACGCGGTCGCCCACGTTCTTCAACCAGCGGGTTACCGTGCCCTCAGTGACACTCTCTCCGAGTGCCGGGAGGTTGACGGATTCGCTCATCAGTGATGCTCCTTTAGACCAGTTCTGTTTACTTAGCTTAGTTTGACTACAGCGCGCCCCTCGGAGCGACGCTTACATCGCGTGGAGCGGTTTTCCGGCGAGGGCCAAGAAGGCTTCCCCGAGTGCCTCGTCCTGCGTGGGGTGCGCGTGCAGCAGCGGAGCGAGGTCTTCCGGGTAGGCCTCCCAGTTGACCACGAGCTGGGCTTCACCAATTAGTTCGCCGACGCGGGCTCCGATCATGTGCATGCCGACGATCGGTCCATCGTTTACACGGACGACTTTGATCGATCCCGAGGTGCCAATGATGTGACTCTTCCCGTTGCCGGCGAGGTTGTAGTCGTAAGTGGTCACTTTATCGGCGCCGTACTTCTCCTGTGCCTTGGCTTCGGAGAAGCCGACCGAAGCGACCTCGGGGTCTGAGTAGGTGACCTTGGGAATGTTGAGGTCGTCGATCACGATCGGGTTTAGTCCGGCGATCTCTTCGGCCACGAAGATGCCGTGTTGGAAGCCGCGATGAGCGAGCTGGAGTCCGGGAACGATGTCTCCCACGGCATAGACGTGGGGAACGCTCGTCAGCAGTCGGTCGTTGGTTATGACAAAACCGCGATCCATCGTGACACCGACTTCTTCGTAACCGAGGTTTGCGGTGGTAGGCCCCCGGCCAACGGCCACGAGCAGCAGTTCGGCAGCGAAGGTTTGACCGTCTTCCAGGGTCACAACGACCCCGTCGTCGTTCTGCGTCACACTCTGAAAACGGATCCCGAGGCTGAAGTTGATTCCACGCTTGCGGAATGCCCGCTCAAACTGCTTGCTGATCGCCTCGTCCTCGTTGGGTACGAGGTGTGGAAGAGCTTCGATAATTTGAACGTCGGTACCCCAGGACTTCCATACGCTCGCGAATTCGACACCAATCACGCCGCCGCCGAGCACAAGAACCTTTTTCGGCACAAAGTCCAGTTCGAGTGCCTGTTCGGAGGTGATGACGCGGCCGCCGATCTCGAGACCGGGCAATGTCCGGGAATACGACCCGGTGGCGAGAATCACGTTCTTGCCCACGAGGGTTTCGTCCCCGACCGTCACGGTGTTGGCAGAGGTAAGATGCCCTTCGCCCTCGATCACCGTGATGCCGCGAGCCTTGATCAAGCCCTGAAGTCCCTTGTATTTACTGGCGACGATCCCCTCGCGGTACGTGGTGACTGCGGCGATGTCGATGCCCTCGAACGTAGAGGTGACCCCGTATTTCGCGGAATCGCGGGTAACGTCCGCAACTTCGGCGGAGTGAAGCAGCGCTTTGGTCGGGATGCAACCGACATGCAGGCACGTGCCGCCGACCTTGCCCTTCTCGACAAGGGCTACCGACAACCCCAATTGGCTTGCTCGCAGTGCCGCGGCATATCCGCCGCTTCCCGCTCCGAGGATGACTACGTCGAAGTTCTGCTCAGGCACCCGGCGACTCCCTTGGGTCTCTTTAGGCTCGTGCACTGGTCCTGCTCACGGGGTGGGCTGTGGACCACTGCAGACCGATTATTTTCCGGCCATAAAAACCTTACTACGAGAGCGAAATCTCCTCGGCCAGCGCGACCAGTGTTCGCACAGCCACACCGCTCGGACCCGGGCCAACGAAGCCGTAACCGCCGCCAGCATTATGGGCCGGCCCGGCGATATCAATGTGCGCCCACGGGATACGTCCGGCTGTAGCATCAGCGCGGGGCCCGATGAATTCCTGCAAAAAGACCCCCGCGAGCAACATCCCCGCAGCGGTGTTTCCGATCTTGGCATTCGCGATGTCCGCGACATTCGATTTTAACAGGGCTCGAAGTTCTCCGGGCAGGGGCATCGCCCAGAATTGCTCACCGACGGCGCGCGCCGTCGCTGTCACCTGGCCGACGAGACTCTCGTCCCCCATCACGCCTGAATATCGGTCGCCTAGTGCGACGCGCTGGGCGCCGGTAAGGGTAGCGATGTCGATGATCGCATCCGGAAACTCCTCACTCGCCGCGACGAGGCCGTCTGCCATCACGAGACGCCCTTCCGCATCGGTATTGAGCACTTCCACCGTCGTTCCACCGCGAATCTTGAGCACGTCGTTGGGGCGCACGGCAGAGCCCGACGGCATGTTTTCTGCGAGACATAGCCACGCGGTGAGGCGGATATCGAGGCCGAGCCGCGCCGCAGCGAAGACCACGGCCATCACAGTGGCGGCCCCGGTCATGTCGTACTTCATGCCGACCATGCTGGCCGGCGGCTTGAGCGACAGCCCGCCGGTGTCGAAGGTGATGCCTTTGCCTACCAGGGCGAGGTGTTGGCGCGCGGTAGGAGGGGAGTAGCGGATCTTCACCAGCCGGGGTCCACGGCTGGAGCCCTGACCGACGCCGAGAATACCGCCGAATCCTTCGGCAAGAAGTTCTTCATCCGCAAGCACATCGATGTCGACGGGAATGTCCTCGGCGAGCTCGAGCACCGCGTCGGCGAAGGTCTCGGGGTAGAGGTCCGAGGGCGGCGCGTTCACAAGATCGCGAACCGAGTGGATGGCGCCCGCAATGATTGCGGCGCGGGCGACCAACTCGTCGTCCGATTCGATTCTGGCCGCGAAGGTGGTCTCGCTGGCGATGGTGATCTCGGCGGCCGGCAGCTTCGTCTTCCCGAGGGACGTTGACCTATACGCCGTGTAGGCGTACCCGCCGATCGCTGCGCCTTCGAGCACGGCAAGAACCTCTGCGGATGACGTCGTGGGGAGAGCGATCACGAGGGAGGAGACTCCTGTAATGCGACGAGCAGCAGTTCCGGCCGCGTAACGCAGGGTGTCGGCTCCGGGTGTGGAGCTGCCGAGCCCGACGAGCGCGATGCTGCGAGCATTGCCGATTGGCGTGGGTATGCGCACCAACTCGTCTGCGCCACCGGTGACGCCGATCGCAGCGAGACTCGACGCGAGGTCGGCGAACGTAGCATCAGCCCAAAGCAACTGGGGCCCGTCATCCGTGTCACGAACCCCCAAAACGAGCACATCTGTGTCGAGGGAGAGAGGAGATTTGCGAGCGAGCGTGAGGAAGGGAACCGTCATTTTGCCATCGTATCTGCCGACCTCGCCGCTCGACACCTCGTCCCGGTTGTGGTGTTCGCTATGGGCACCAAGCCAGGAGGGCGCCCTCCACTCTGCCGCGCGCACGCGGCGATTAGAGTTAATGCATGCAGAATTCCGACGGTCTTTATGAGCTGAATCCGGCCGTTAGCGACGTTCCGGAAGGGCTCCATCTCGTTGCGGGCCTCACCGGGTTTGCCGACGCAGGTTCGGCGGTCACTCAGTTGAGCGAATATCTCACGACGAGGGTGGACCACCAAGAGCTTGCGACCTTCGACGCCGACATTCTCCTGGACTATCGCGCTCGTCGTCCCACGGTCTATTTCGACCAGGATCACCTCGCTGACTATCGGCCCCCTCGACTCGCGCTGTCTCTCGCGACCGACGAGATCGGGCAGCCCTTTCTCTTCCTCACCGGGTTCGAACCCGATTTTCAGTGGGAGCGATTCAGCGGCGCTGTGGTGCAACTTATTGCGCGCTACAAGGTCAAGTCCACGACCTGGGTACACGCCATCCCGATGCCCGTGCCTCATACCCGCCCCATAGGGGTGACCGTGAGCGGCAACCGCACCGAACTCATCGAAGCGATGTCGATCTGGAAGCCGCGCACTCAGGTACCCGCCAATGCCCTGCACCTGGTGGAGTACCGGCTTCAGCAACAATCGCACCCCATCGCGGGTTTCGTGTTGTTGATTCCGCACTACCTCGCTGACACCGAGTTTCCGGATGCCGCGGTAAAGGCGCTGGAAACGATAAGCGCAGCTACCGGGCTCATCTTCCCTACCGATTCCCTCCGCGAGGATGGCCGTGATTTTCTCACGAAGATCGATAGTCAGGTCGAGACCAACCCGGAGCTTGCGCGCCTGGTGGGGAGTCTCGAAGAGAGACATGACTCTTATATGGAGGGCAATCCGTTACGGTCGCCACTCACCGACATTGACGGCGAACTGCCGTCGGCCGACGAGATTGCTGCGGAACTTGAAAGCTTTCTCGCTGCCCGTCACAACGGCGAAGATAACGAGCCGTTTTCGCGCTAGTCTGCGCTCCTCCGGCGGGTGAGGCACCCCGGGCTACAGTGAACAGGTGAATTCGCGACGGTCCTGGCTCGTTTGGAGCGTCGCGGTCTTCGCGTACATTGTGGCCGTGATGCAGCGCACGTCCCTGGGCGTCTCCGGCGTAGAGGCCGCTCATCGCTTCGATATTTCCGCGTCGGCGTTGTCGAGTCTCGCCGTGGTGCAGCTGGTGGTTTACGCCGGTCTCCAAATCCCCACCGGAGTCTTGCTTGATCGCGTGGGACCCAAGGCGTTGATCTCTGCCGGTGCGGTCCTGATGCTCGGCGGACAGTTCACTCTTGCCGTCGCACCATCGATCGGCATCGCGATAGTCGGACGCATTTTCGTGGGTGCGGGCGACGCGCTCACTTTCATCTCCGTGATCCGCTTGCTTGCCTCCTGGTTCCACGGCCGACTCCTTCCTCAGGTCTCCCAGTGGACTGGAAATATCGGCCAGCTTGGTCAGGTGCTCTCCGCAATTCCGCTTTCCCTGCTGCTGCACCAGTACGGGTGGACGCCAGCCTTCCTCTCTGCGGCAGCCCTGTCACTCATCGCTGCGGTGCTGGTCATCGTGCTCTTATCCAACGGCCGCGTCCTCACCCGCGCCGTGGAGGGGGCTGCATCCGACCGCGTCGCCAGCTGGCCGGCGGCCTTTCGACAGCTGCGTGAATCCCTCGCTCGGCCCGGCACGCAACTCGGCTTCTGGTCGCACTTCGTGACCCAGTCGTCGGGTACGGTGTTCTCCCTGCTCTGGGGGTTCCCAATGCTCACCCTCGGGCTCGGCTACTCGCCGGGCGCGGCGTCGGGGCTGCTCACCCTCATCGTCGCGGCCGGAGTGGTGAGCGGGCCGATCCTGGGCATTCTCACTGCCCGTTATCCCCTGCGCCGCTCCAATCTGGTGATCGGCATCGTGTCGATGATCGGGATTGTTTGGTCGACGGTGCTGCTCTGGCCGGGACATCCGCCCGTGTGGCTTGTGGTCACGCTCGTCATCGTGCTCGGCATCGGGGGTCCCGGTTCTCTCATCGGTTTCGACTTTGCCCGGACTTTCAATCCAATGCGCAGTCTCGGCTCGGCGAGTGGAGTTGTCAACGTCGGAGGCTTTCTCGCGAGCTTCGTGATGATGTACCTGATCGGACTTGTTCTCGACATAGCGGACACCGCACGGGTTTCTGGGGGTGGTGCGAGCGACGTCTTCGCCTGGGACTCCTTTCGAATCGCGCTGCTTGTGCAGTACCTCGTGATCGGCGCCGGAACTGTGTTTCTCATCCGGGCGCGGCGACGCACGCGCCTCAAATTGCACGCCGACGAGGGAATAGAAGTGGCCCCGTTGTGGGTTTCCTTGGCGAGGTATTGGAAACGCCGCACGCGAAAAGGCCGCTCTATATAGCGGTCTGGTCGAATTGGCAAGGGCGATCCTGAATCCGTGCAATAATTGCGGTAAGGCCCGTTCAGATCCTTCCACCTCCTCGCTGATTTTGTTTGGCGAAGTGTAATGACTTGACATGGGTCTTAGTGCTGCCCGAAAAATCCGTTGGATCAGCGCAACGGGCGAGGGCAGTTCTACCAGTGATGGGCGTGTAACGCCTAAAGAGAAACTAGTGAAAGGTGTCCATATGGCCACCCAAACCAAAACCACCGCGGTTGCGGAGGCGAAAATCACCGCTGAGGTCAATGTCGACCTGGCCGGTACCGTTGCTGCGCCCGGGAAGAAGACGGCGACGCCCGTGAAGAAGGCGGCTCCCAAGACCACCACTGCGAAGGCCCCTGCTGCTGCGAAGGCCCCGGTCAAGAAGGCGCCGGTCAAGCGAGGGACGAAAATAGCGGCACCCGATGACGAGGAGGGTGGCCCCGACGACGAGGCGGAACCAGAAGTGGTCGTCGTTGAAGACTCCAAGGGCGACGATTCCAAGGACGAGGCAGCTGACGACGCGGACGACGAAAAAGAAGCCAAATCAGCCGAAGTACTGCCGTCGGGAGCGCTCGTACTGTCCCTCGTGGACGACGAAGACGAGGTGCCGGTCTACTCGTCCGCCATCACCGGCGCGACTGCGGACCCGGTCAAGGACTACCTGAAGCAGATCGGGAAGGTCGCGCTGCTCAACGCGGCCGAAGAGGTCGAGCTCGCCATGCGAATCGAGGCCGGACTATTCGCCGAAGACAAGCTTGCCGATATGACTCCAGCAGAGCTCAAGTCGCAGCTCGGTCGCGAACTCTCGTGGGTAGCCAAAGACGGGCAACGCGCCAAGAGCCATCTGCTCGGTGCAAATCTCCGGCTCGTTGTCTCGCTCGCCAAGCGATACACCGGCCGCGGAATGCAGTTCCTCGACCTGATCCAGGAAGGGAACCTCGGCCTTATTCGTGCCGTGGAGAAGTTCGACTACACCAAGGGCTTCAAATTTTCGACCTATGCCACGTGGTGGATCCGCCAGGCCATCACCCGCGCCATGGCGGACCAGGCCCGTACCATCCGTATCCCGGTGCACATGGTCGAGGTCATCAACAAGCTCGCGCGCGTGCAACGCCAGATGCTTCAGGACCTGGGTCGCGAACCCACTCCCGAAGAATTGAGTCGCGAGCTCGATATGACTCCGGAGAAGGTCATCGAGGTTCAAAAGTACGGCCGCGAGCCGATCTCCCTCCACACGCCTCTCGGCGAGGATGGCGACAGTGAGTTCGGCGACCTCATTGAGGACACCGAGGCGGTCGTTCCTGCGGATGCCGTGGGCTTCACCATGCTGCAGAAACAACTCGAGTCCTTACTCGACTCGCTCTCCGAACGTGAGGCCGGCGTGATCCGCATGCGCTTCGGACTCGGGGACGGTATGCCGAAGACGCTCGACCAGATCGGCGATACATTCGGGGTCACGCGCGAGCGCATCCGTCAGATCGAGTCCAAGACCATGGCGAAACTTCGACACCCCTCACGGTCGCAGTCACTGCGCGATTACCTCGAGTAAATCGCGCTGTGAGCCAGTCAGAATCGAGTACGGCACAGCAAAGCAGGCCCAACGGGCTGAAGTATTTCCTTCCGGTCGTCGCCGGAAAGGTAGTGCGCGGCCTCGCGAAGCTTCGCGGTGGCGGGTCGGCGTTTCCTGGCTACGTCACAATGAAGCTCGCGCCGAACTTCCTTCGGGATGTCACGAGCCGGTTTCGGTACGGCATCGTCTACGTGCTCGGTAGCAATGGCAAATCCACGACGACACACATGCTGACGGAGGTGCTGCGTGGGCACGGTCTGAAGGTCTTCACCAATCCTTCGGGGGCGAACCTGCCGCAGGGCATCGCGTCATCGATCCTCGGGGAATCCAGCGTGCTCGGCAGGCTCGATGCGGACATCGGAGTGCTCGAGGTTGACGAAGCATTCGCGCTTGAGTTCGCCGCCGTGGTTCCTCCGTCTACCGTGCTGGTGCTTAATACTCAGGTCGACCAGCTTTACCGGTTCTACGAAACGGAACGCGTCGCCGACATGATGCTCGACACCGCCCAGCAGGCGGCTCTGCACATTGTGACCAATCGCGAAGACCCCTATCTCTCGAAGATCGCCCGACGCTACTCCGACGGAGACGAAACAACCGCGCCGGACATCACCTACTTTGGGGCGTCGGGGGAGGTCATCGCGAGTGCACCTCATGGCCTGTTCAACGCTACGGATTACCGCGATGCCACCGTTGCGCTCGAGTCTCATCATGCGCTGGCGGAACTGGTAGCCACCGATCGCGCGGGAGCGAAGATCATCGTCGACGGCACGGCGGTCGACGTGACCCTTCCGGCCAAGGGTCTCCACTACGCGATCGACGCAGCAGCGGCGCTGGCCACGGCGGCGGTCATCCTCGGAGATCGCTTCGATGGGGCGTCCTCTGCCGCGGCGTTCGCCGCGATGAAGCCCGCGTACGGCCGGGGCGAGCTACTCGACTTCACGAACCACGACGGCGTGAACGAACAGGTTGAATTCGTGATGTTCAAGAACGCCGCAAGCCTTCAGCTCAACCTCGATGCGCTGTCCGAGCCTCCGCAACAAGTGCTGCTCGCCATCGACGAGGGAACGCCTGACATCTCCTGGATCTACGACATTGACTTCGCTGCGCTCGACCACGTCGACGTGATCACCGGTGCGAAGGC
>JAYTTG010000119.1:0-2290 GCA_043745175.1 Microbacteriaceae bacterium | reverse complement strand
GTCGATCATCCAGGTGACCATGTTGTGGATCGAGATGTAGGCGGCGATTGTCGTGTCGCCCTTGGCCAGTTCCTCGAAGATGAGCACGGAGTCGGCGCGGGTCAGACCCGACCCACCGAACTGCTCACGGGCGTAGATACCGCCCATGCCGAGCTCACCGGCCTGGCGCAATACCTCCACCGGAAAATAGTGCGTCTCGTCCCATTCGGCCGCATGGGGAGCGAGCGATTCGGTCGCGAATTGGCGCACCATCCGCACAATCGCCTTCTGGTCTTCGGATACTCCGTACATCGGCCGCCTTTGCCCTTGCTCATCCCGATTCTTAACGCCAGTGTTCTTTGCAGGTCCTGTGCGTCATAATGAATTTACTAGGACATCCAAGTAATCGCCAGTAAATTACCGGTGCGTGCAGGCCGATGCCCACTTCGGCCCGTTCCGATGACAAAAGATTTCGAAGAGGAAACCGGAGAGCGTGATGAAGATCGCAGTGCTCGTGAAAGAGGTACCCGATACCTGGGGCGAACGCCGCATCGACCCCTCGACGAAGCGGGTGGATCGCAGCGGGGATGTCGTGATCGACGAGATCAATGAGAAGGCTGTCGAAGCCGCCCTCCTCGTCAAAGAGGCCAACTCAGGGAGCGATGTGACCGTCGTGACCATGGGGCCCGCGAGCGCACTGGATGCGATCCGCAAGTCGCTTGCGATGGGCGCCGACCGAGGCATCCACATCATCGACAACGGGCTCACTGGATCGGATGTGGTGCAAACTTCCGCGGCGCTCGCCGCAGCGCTCGGTGGCCGCGGCTTCGACCTGGTGATCACCGGTAACGAATCGACGGATGGTCGAAGCGCCGCAGTGCCGGCGATGCTTGCCGAGCGACTCGGGGTGGCCCAGCTCACCTTCCTGCGCACCCTCACCGTGTCTGCGGCTGTTGGCTCGGGCGGCACAGTCACCGGCGAACGTGTGACCGCCGAGGGACACGTCGAACTTCGTGCCTCCCTTCCCGCCCTCGTATCGGTTACGGAACAGATTGCCGAAGCGCGCTATCCGAACTTCAAGGGCATCATGTCGGCCAAGAAGAAGCCGGTTGAAGTACTCGCACTGGCTGACCTCCCCCTCGCAGCCGGTGACACCGGTGGTGACAACTCCTGGTCGGTCGTCACGGAGGTCACGGCTCGCCCCCCGCGCTCCGGCGGCACCATCATCAAGGACGACGGCACCGGAGGTACACAGGTTGCCGAGTTCCTCGCCGCGTCAAAACTGATCTAGCACACGCCCTGGTTGAGGAAGAAGACACACATGACACAGGTACTCGTTCTGGTCGAGGTCGCGGATGGCGCGCTCGATAGCAGCACTTCCGAACTGCTCGCGGCCGCCGCCCAGCTCGGTGCGCCCGCCGCAGTTATCGTCGCTGAGCCGGGAGCAGCAGCCGGGCTTGCCGCCGAACTCGGCTCACTCGGAGCCGGTACCGTCTTCGTCGCGTCGCGGGAGGGGGCTGGTTCCCAGCTTGTCACCCCGCAGGTCGCGGCTCTGAAGGCCGCTGTAGCGGCTTCCGGAGACGTCTCCGCCGTCATCGTAAGCAACTCCACCGATGGCCGCGAAGCCGGCGCCCGACTGGCGATCCGGATCGACGGTGCATACCAGAGCGACGCCGTCGGGATTGCGGCCGTAAACGACGGGGTCGTCGTCACCCAACAGGCATTCGGCGGCTCGTATACGGTGTCCGCCGGAACCGGGCGCGGCATCCCCGTCATCTCCCTTCGCCCGCATTCGATCGAGGGAGCGGCGCCGGCCGCAGCCGGCACCGTCCACGAAATCGACATCTCGGGTGACACCACCGTGACCACGGAGATCACCGCCCGCCATGAGCAGACCAAGGCCTCTGAGCGTCCCACCCTGCAGACCGCCGACATCGTGGTCTCGGGCGGTCGCGGACTCGGGTCGAAAGAGAGGTTCGAGCTCGTAGAGCAACTCGCCGACTCCTTGGGAGCGGCGGTCGGGGCATCCCGGGCCGCGGTCGACGCCGGATACTGCGACCACAACATGCAGGTCGGGCAGACCGGGGTGACCGTGTCGCCGAACCTCTATATCGCCCTCGGCATCTCCGGCGCGATTCAGCACCGGGCAGGAATGCAGAGCGCCAAGACGATCATCGCAATCAACAAAGATGCGGACTCGCCCATCTTCGAGGTCGCCGACTTCGGAGTGGTCGGAGACCTCTTCACGGTGGTGCCGCAGCTCATCGACGCCGTCAACGCCCGGAGGGGTTGAGTGGGCGCGTTTCGCGAA
>JAYTTG010000118.1:0-2291 GCA_043745175.1 Microbacteriaceae bacterium | reverse complement strand
GGTTTCGGCATCGTGTTCTCGCCCAGCCGCTCGCGCAACCGCCGTGGAGATACGTCATGTGGTCGACGGACTCGAGGGTCTGCGTGACGTCCCCGCCGTGCTTGGAGAACTACCCATTCGGGTGATTTCTGGACAACGGTCAGGCGTTCTCGACAGGAAGGTTCGCGCGTCCATTATTCAGGCGCATAAAGAGACCGTGGCCCAGAACGCAGGAGCGTCATTCATTCCGGCGGATCGCTCAGCACACATGGTCCCGATCAGCGAACCTGGTCTTATTGCCTGCGAAGCCATCACCATTTTCACAGAGTGAAAAATTGGTTGCTATCTGCTGCCCCGTAGTAGAGCCGGTGACGGTTCCCCTTCCGGTTTTCCCTGCCCGTATCGGCGGGCTGATTCGATGATGGCCGGTGGGGTTGTGAGCTCTCGTGTGCCATTGTGGGGATGTGGAATTTTGCGTGATGATCGAGCCTCACGATGGGGCGAGTTAACACGATCAGCTTCGCGTTGCGCTTCACGCCGAGAACCTTGGCTTTGCCGGCTTCTTCCGTTCCGACCATTTGATCGCCGGTGACGGCGATGGGTTGTCGGGACCAAGCGATACCTGGATCACTCTGGCGGCGCTCGGCCGGGAGACATCGACGATTCGCTTGGGGAGCTTGATGACCTCCGCGACGTTTCGGCATCCATCGATACTTGCCGTGTCAGTGGCGCAAGCCGATCAGATGAGCGGCGGACGGGTAGAGCTCGGTCTGGGAGCCGGATGGTGGGTACGTGAGCACGCGGCCACAGGAATCGAGTTTCCCGACATTCGCGAGCGTTTCGATCGATTCGCGGAGCATTAGAGAGCCTCCATGGACTACGGAGTGCGCCGGTTGGGGAGACCTATGCGTACTCGTCAGACCTGTACCGGCTGGATCGAGCCCCTGCCCTACGGAAGCCTACGTAAGAGCAAGTTCCCATCATCATCGGGGGAGGCGGCAAGACGCGGACACCGGAGTTGGCTGCGCGCTGGGCGCAAGAGTTCAACTCGGGCTGGGAGAATTCGACCGTCACCAAGTTTCAGTTCGACCGAGTAGCCACCGCGTGCACGCGCGTAGGTCGAGACCCCTCGTCCCTCCGACGATCGACCATGCAGACCTCGTATGGCGGGGACACCGTCGCCGACCGCGAACGACGGGCGGCAGGGATGGGTGTGCCTCTATCCGAGCTCGAGGACTTGGTCGGCAACGAGGGTGACATCCGCCGCCAGGTCGCAGGCTTCGAAGCGGCGGGCGTTGATCGTGTATGTATCGAGATTTTAGATCTAGCTGACCTTGATCACCTCAACTATTTCGCGGACGCGGTTGGGTTACAGCCGCGCCAATAGCCATTGGGTGTGAGATAGTCGACCGCGCTCTTGCTAGACCAGGAAGAACTTCATACACCGCACCGGGTTCGGCTTCCGGGCGACCCTCCCTGTCGAAATTTCGCCCGACCGCGCTCCCGCGAGCACCTGAAAAGCCGTCCGGTGAACGTCCCTAGATGATGCAAGCCCGCCGGGCTTTCTGACGAGCGGTTCGGCTGCAGATCCCGGCTAGTACCTACCCTTGAACGATCTCGCAGATGTGTCGAAGTTGTTGTGGGGTTTTAGTAAGACGGATGCAACAATCGTTGCGTGGTCAAGAAGTTCAAGCAGTCCTTCAGCGAAATGGTTGCTGGCATGGGAGTCAAGGTCGATTCTGATTTCAATCGACGCGGTGGCACACCGCCGCGACCAGGGGCGTTCAACCTTGCCGGAGAGCTTTTCGACCCGCGCGGCGTGCTTCTTCGCTTAGCCACTTCAGAGATTACGCCGGATCAGGCGGCGGATTCAATGCGCGGTGGTGCGTTGCTGGCCTTTGAAAGTTGCGGGTGCGGCGGAGGACCCGGAGGAGGCTGCGAAATCGAGTGGTTCGACTCAGCCGACGTCGTTCGCGCGACTTTGCGCAGTGAGCCGACGTTCGTTCGGGGATTCGGTTCGCCGACATGGATCGACCTCTGGTCAGGGAAGGATCGACAAGTCGTCTTCGCCCACGGCGATGTCAAGTGGGGCTCAATCCTGTCGTGAATGGCCCGCTTTCCTGGGGATATGAACCGATCGTGGCATCACAGGCGCTCCACCTCTCTCCGACGACCGTCCCACCCTTCCTCAACCCGTTTGGCGCCCCGGTTAAGAACTTTCCGCAGATCAAGCCTTGGCTTCCCTTGGCGCCTACGAGCCGTAGAAGGCTCCTAACTGCCAGATCTCGCGGGCCAGGAGGCGACAACTCACT
>JAYTTG010000117.1:0-8405 GCA_043745175.1 Microbacteriaceae bacterium | reverse complement strand
ACGGAGTCATCCGGCCGTGTTTTCTCGGCACCCTGCTCGACGAATTGGTCGCTCAACACATTCCCTGCATTCACTGTGGCTCCATTGCCTCGTGGGTTGTCACTGCGTCTCGGTCAGACGCAGTTCGCGCTCCAGCACTGCGCTGGATGTCGCGCCGACGGTTCGATTGTGGCTCACCGCCGACTTGAGTTTAGCGAGTGATCGCTTTCCCCGATCCCTCATGCCCGCCGTGCCAGCCATGCCCGTGCGGCACCTCTTGCCGGTGCGGCAGGCGGCTGAACGTGCTCGAACTGCGCCCATAACTGGGGCCAGCCCAGAGGGCGAAACCCCCGGTCAGGCGGTTATCCGAACGATATGTTAAGCACACCCGAATATTTAGCGTGACCCGGGAGTGTTCTACTGTGAACATTCCCAGTAATCTGGCCATGGAAGCCGACTGCGGGAGAGCAGATGTTCGAGGACGACGTGACAGTGCCAGCGGGCTGGTATCCCGACCCCATGGGTCTGCCCCAACTGCGCTGGTGGAACAATCACGCCTGGACCGAGCTCACCACGGAGGCCCGTCCGCCACTGGTGATGCAGACACCGACCCGTCTCGCCTACGCCGACGAAGAACTACCAACGCGGCGCCAGCAGCGTGAGCAGCGAGAGCGCGATGAGCAGTATGCGAATCTCGCCACCGACGAAGACGAAGCGCGGGATGCCGCCGCGGTCCATGCGCCACTCACCGTCACCCTGCGCGAGATTGACGCACCAACCTCCGCCGCAGCGGATGAGCTGCTGGTGCACGAGCCCCTCGCCGCCAGCCCGCCTGAACGATCCCTCCTCGATCACGCCGACGGTTTCATCGACGACCTTGACGATGATGCCGTGGACGCTGGCGACCGCAATCCCGGCATCGTCAATCTCGACACGATCAACTACGACCGGGTGGCGTCTGAAGCTGGCGAACCCGAGATCTACGTGCCGCGACCTGCCTTCGTCCCCACCGAAGGATCGGTACTCGGGTCGCCGGTGACGTCCGTTCCTGCCGACGAGACCCTCGCCTCGGTCAATGATCCCCGCTACTCCCACTCCGACGACTCGCTGTTCCAGCCACGAGCGGCAAACTCGACCGTCTCAGACTCCAGCGCCCGAAACCTCCGGCGGGAATTCGATCCGGATGCCGAGGACGGGCCGCCGCTCCGATCACTGCCTCGACTGCCGATCTACACAGCCCCGGTCTGGATCATTGCCCTGGTGCCGCTGCTGCTCCTGGTGCTGAGCCTGCTACTCCTGCTCGGCTTCGGCTCCAGTCTCAACATGTGGGTCACGCCTGGCATCGCAGGCTCGTTTTACATTTTCGTCGTCGTCCTCGCCATTATCGATCGGGCAACGCTCGGCCGCGCGGGCTACGAGCACCGCGCGAGTTGGGCGTGGGCGTTGTTGACCGCACCGATCTATCTCGTGGTCCGCTCGATGAGTCTCGCAAAGGTGGGTTCGCTGGGATTCGCCCCGCTTCTCGTGTGGGCGGCTCTCGGAATCCTGCAGGCCGGTTCGGTGCTCGTCGTGCCCGGATTGGTCATCTCCGCGCTGCCCAACGTCTTTACAATGCAGGCGGAACAGTCGATCGCCTCCGATGCGTCCATCATCGGCGCGCACATCACGGTCGACTGCGCCAAGGCTCTCCCGGTTATCGTCGGCCAGACCTTCACCTGCGCGGCGACGAGTCCAACCAATGATCCGTTCAACATCACTGTCACTTTGCAGCGTACGAACGGCTGGATCAATTGGCACGTGGACGACTGGGGCGTCTACACTCTCTCTCGCTGAGGGCGAGCTCGAGGTTCGGGCACTCGGGCTGAGGCTTAGAGTGGAATGATGCCCACTTTGTCGGACAGGCCTCTCTCCGCCGCCGAGCGAGCCCGGCTTACCCATCGGCCGAGCGACCGGGCGATCACCACGACCCTCGCCCTCACCGGGTTGATCGCCGCATTCATGCAGACTCTCGTCACGCCGATCATCCCGCGACTGCCCGGCTTCCTCGACACCACCTCGGCAGACGCGACCTGGGTTCTCACCTCTACCCTGCTTGCGGCGGCGATCTCAACCCCCATCAGCGGCCGCCTCGGTGACATGTACGGCAAACGTCGCGTCGTCATGGTGCTCCTGATGCTGATGGCCGGTGGGTCCATCATCTCGGCACTCTCCAATACCCTCATCCCGATGATTGTCGGCCGGGTTTTCCAAGGGGTCGGGCTCGGCGTGATCGCACTGGGCATCAGCATTCTGCGAGATGTGATCCACCCCAAGAACCTCGGAGGCGCGGTCGCGCTGGTCAGCGCGACCCTCGGAGTCGGTGGTGCAATCGGGCTTCCGGTGGCGGCTCTCATCGCGCAGAACCTCGACTATCACTATCTCTTCTGGCTGGCCACCGCCCTTGCGGTCGGCGCGGTGATCCTGGTTGCCACCATTATTCCGGTGTCGACCCTCAGGGCCGGCGGCCATTTCGACTTCGTCGGGGCCGTCGGCTTCGCCGTCGGACTCGTCGGCATCCTGCTCGCCATCTCGAAGGGCAGCGAATGGGGCTGGACGAGCCCGATCACGCTCGGCCTTCTGGTCGGCGGCGTCGCGGTGCTTGTCGCCTGGGGGTTCATCGAACTCCGGACCGCCGACGCGCTCGTCGACCTGCGTGTGGCGGCCCGACGACCCGTGCTGCTCACGAACCTCGCGTCGATTTCGGTGGGCTTCGCATTCTTCATCACGACGGCCGCTCTTCCGGTGCTGCTCGAGGCCCCGACCACTACCGGGGTAGGCCTCGGCCAGACCCTCATCGTGTCCAGCCTCTGCCTCATGCCGCTTGGGCTGGTTATGTTCGTGATGTCGCCGATCGCCGCGCGGCTGTCGAATGCGCGGGGGCCTCGCACCAGCCTCATTCTGGGCGGCCTGATCATCACTCTCGCCTTCGCCATCGCTGTTTGGCTGCACAGCGAGATCTGGCACATCATCCTGGTGTCCACCATTGTGGGATTCGGTGTCGGCTTTGCCTACGCCGCCATGCCGACCCTCATCATGCGAGTGGTTCCGGCCACCGAAACCGCTGCGGCCAACGGGCTCAACTCGGTGATGCGCACCCTCGGTTCCACCGCCGCAGCCACGCTCGTCGGACTCATCATCTCTTCCCACCTTGTTGTCTCCGGGAGCGTGGCGATCCCCACAACCGAGGCGTTCCGCATCATCTTCGCGATGGGCAGCGGCGTAGCCCTTGCCGGCGTGATCGTCGCCGTCTTCATCCCCCGGCGAGGCCACGAATACGGCACAACCGCCAGCATGCCGATCACCATTCCGGAGCGCTGATCAGCCCAGTACTTGGGTGCAAACAGGCGGCCCCCACACTGTTCGATCCGAGCACTCTGCTCCCCGATAGGCTCGCTCAGCCGTTAGCCAGTACTAGCCGGAGCAGCGCAGCGGCGTACGCATCGGCGGGTTCGACGGCCACGCATTGCGAGCGCTCGCCGTTCACGACCAGTCCGACGGCGTAGCCGGTCGACGATCGGGCCAGCGAAGTGAAGGCGCCGCCGAGCAGCTGACGCAACTGGTCCTCGCGTGGAAGCCAGAGGGCATCCTCGATGGCCACGGAGTCCAGCGCCCATTCCGTGGTGCCATTGAAGCCGAGGATCGTGCCGGTCTCGAACTCGTGGGATTCGATCGTCATGTCGCTGACGACGAAGATATCGCCCTCGAAGCCCTCTCGCGTGATGACAAACGAATCGCCAGAGGACGGGCGCCAGCGCACCCCGGCGAGACGCAGTTCGAGGGCATGAGGCACAGAGATCATCCGGCCATTATGGGCCAGAGAGATGGGCGGCAGGCGTGATGTCAGGCCGACCTGTGAAGTCCGGTTCCCTGGGGGCGACGACTTCGTATCTGCGAGAGGAAGATATCGGGCGTACCCCCGTATCCCGACTCCGACTCTCGCGAACTCGCCGCCACCCAGGTGTCCCCCGATGGTGCTGATTATTAGGCTATGGGCTGATGAGACGCGTGTCTGCCCCCAGAGCGGGGCTCCCCCAAAGAGGGGATGCACCCGGCACTCCACGAGTATGTCAAGGGCTGTCTTGGCCGTCTCCCTCTGCGTAGGGTAAGGAGGGTGGAATTATTGGCGCTCAGCGCCCCAGGCTGGAGGTGCCCGTGACCGGCGTTCCCGACTATCTCGAAACCTGGATGACGCTACAGCGCTGGTACGCCGGTAAGTCGCGCAAACCGAAACTCGAAGTCATCGGAGGGTTCGGGCTTGCCGACCCGAGCGGTACTGCTGTAATCCGTGTGTACCTGGTTCTCGACCATGCCAGGCATCCCGTGCTCTACCAGGTGCCGCTCACCGAGCGGAGCGAACCGCTGCCGAATACAGAAAGCGCGCTGGTCGCCTCATTCGACGTCGAGACTGGGCACCGCTATATCTACGACGGCCCGCACGACCCCGCCTTTGCAGAGGCGTTGCTCCGGCTCGTGCTGGATGACGGCGAGGCCCATGAGACCGACGGACCGGCGGGCGGCAACAGTGGCGGCCCGCTCGTCGCGCGCGGGCACCACGCCGCCGACTCGGCTCCCGTGCATTTCCTCTCCTCGCGCGTGCTTTCGGGGGAGCAGTCCAACTCTTCCATCATCTTTCAGACCGCAACGGCCGATGGCACACCGTCGACCCCGATCATCTGCAAGCTATTCCGGGCCCTACACAACGGTGACAATCCGGACGTGACGCTCACTGAAGCCCTCGGTGCTGCGGGGAGCACCGTCGCGCCCCGATCGATCGGGCACGTGACGGGCCTCTGGACAGACAGCGGGATGCCAGACGGAATCGCCAGCGGCCACCTCGCCTTCGCTCAGGAATTCCTGCCCGGTGTCGAAGATGCCTGGCGGGTCGCGGTGCGGGCCGCGGAAGTAGCAGAAGACTTTACCGACCGAGCTCGGGCTCTCGGCGTGACCACCGCCGAGATGCACGAGGCCCTGCACTCCGCCCTGCCATCCCGCGCGACGACTCCGTCAGATATCGCCACGACGATAGCGAGCATGCGCTATCGCTTCGAACTGGCTGCCGCCGAAGTACCGGTGCTCGCCGAGTATCGCCCGGCTCTCGAGCGCATCTACCGAGAGTCCGCCGCGAGCCCGTGGCTGGCCCTCCAGCGAATCCACGGTGACTTTCACCTCGGCCAAGTTCTCGCTGTGCCGGGGCGGGGCTGGGTAGTGCTCGACTTCGAAGGCGAACCGATGCGACCGATGAGCGAACGCTCGCTTCCCGACATTCCGCTGCGGGATGTCGCGGGCATGCTCCGGTCATTCGACTATGTCGCCGGATCATTCGCGCTAGCGCATCCCGGGGAATCGGTCGCAGCGTGGGCTTCTGCGTGCCGCCGGGCTTTTCTGGATGGCTACATCGAGCGTTCCGGGCTCGACCTGCGCGCGCATCGCGCGGTACTTGACGCCTTCGAGATCGACAAGGCGCTCTACGAGGCGCTCTACGAAGCCCGCAACCGGCCGGGATGGCTGGCCATCCCGACCGCCGCCATCGCGCGACTCATCGAGCGGTCGACCTCGCCGTAGCGGCGGTCAGTCCTCGTCGGCCGCGTCGATCGCGTCGTCCAGAAGCGCCATAAGCGCGTCGAGTTGCACGCTCGACTCGCCCACGATGTCGGAGTCTTCACCGTCGAGGGCGCGCGCGGCCAGGCCGGCCTTGCTATCGATGAGCTCCGCTATCTTCGCGTCGACCGTCTGTGAGGCGATGATGCGCCAAGCCGTCACCGGCTCGGCCTGCCCGATGCGATGCACACGATCGATCGCCTGGGTCTGCTCGGCGCTGGTCCAGCTGAGCTCTGCGAGCACCACGTTCGACGCAGCCTGAAGGTTGAGCCCAACACCCGCTGCCGTGAGCGAGGCCACGACAACCGAAACATCCGGATCGTTGTTGAAAGAATCCACCTGCTTCTGGCGGAATGCGGCCGTCTGGTCGCCGCGAATCGAGACTGTCTTGAGCCCACGCTTGGCCAGCGTTTCCTCGGCGATGTCCATCACGTCGATGTGCTTCGCAAAGAACACGACCTTGCCAACCGAGCGCGCGAGCTGGGCGGTGTAGTCCGCGGCAAGAACGGCTTTCGCCTGTCCGATCTTACGAACCATGGTGAAGACGTTTTCGCCAGTCTTAGCGGCCTTGGATTCCTCGAGTTCGGCCTTCGCGACCATCCGCACCAGCTCGGGATGCGGAGTGTCCGCGCTCTCGGAGCGTGCAGTGAGGAGTGCCCGGTAGCGCGACAGAAGTCGACGCGCTAGAGCGCGCTCGGCCTGGCGAATCGACCGCCCGAGGTCGTCGTCGAGCTCCACCGGCAGGTCGGCGATACGCTTTGCGGGCAGATCCGCTGCCACATCGATCTTCTTGCGGCGCACGATACCCATGTCGATGACGGTCTGGCGCGCTTCGGCGAAGAATCCGAAGTCGGCCGGGGTCAGGCCGTTCTCCTCCAACTCCTGCATCAGCTTCGCGGTCGGCTTCTCGCCATCAATCCAGCCAAGAAACTGCCAGATCGCGCGGAAGTCCTCGATCGTGTTGATGAGCGGGGTGCCGGTAAGAGCGATCATGAGCGCTCTAGGCGAACGGGCGCGGATACTCTTCGCGAGAGCAAGCACATTCTTCGATCGCTGCGATTCACGGTTTTTAATGAAGTGTGCCTCGTCGACGACCATGCCCTTGAAACCGAGCGTCCCGAGCCAGCCCATGTGGCGGTCCAACACGTCGTAGTTCACGATCACGACGTCGGCGAAGGCGTCGAGGTTTTCACCCGAGCCGTGAATGACGGTAGCCGAGCGCTGCGGAGTCCAAAGCTCTACCTCCCGAGCCCAGTTCATCTTCACGACGTTCGGAACCACGACGAGCAACGGATAGGAGCTCGAGACCTGCGCGGCCAACAGCGCCTGCGCGGTCTTGCCGAGACCGGGCTCGTCGGCGAGGAGATAGCTGCGATGACCCTCACGAGCGCTTGCGATGAACTCGGCCTGATGGTGGAAAAGCTCGAGGCCTGCTGGCACCCGGAGGTCGGCGGTGCTCGGTTCCGGCAGGTCCATGCTCGCGACCTGTCCGCCGGAACCGTACTCGAACGCGCGAAAGAGCGGCTCGAGAAGCTCCCAGTTGGCCAGGCGGTGGGTCGCGGGGGCGACTTTCACCGTCTGGCTGAAGTCGGGAGCAAGAAAGGGATTGGAAAGCTGGCGGGCGAGCACCGATTGCGGCACGACCTGGCGCTCCGCTGCCGGCGCGACTGGATCGGGTTCCTTCACGATGATCAGTTCGTCGGGCGAAAGCTCGGTACCCGCGGCGATGAGCATGTCCCGTCGAAGGGTGCGCGCCGCGTCGGTGACGGCGGTCTCTTCGGCAAGCAACTGGATGAGCGAGGTGTCCCGCGCGGCGGTCTTCGCGAGAATTGTTGCGACTCCATCGAGACGTTTGAGTACCTCGGTGCGCTCGACGTCCGTCACGTCCCGATCGGCTTTTGCACGAGCGCGCTCCTCGCGCATCAGAAGCGCGATCACCTGGAATTTGGTGCGATTCGATGGGCCGACCTTGCCGCGCTCCGCGGCACCTTCGACCTCCCGCACGGCTCGCGCGAGCACCGGGATGACGCCAGCGTCATCTGTGCCGCGTGACCGGCGCTGCTGTGACTTTTGCGGCGAGGACTTCTGCCGTGCGGACTTTTGCTGCGGGGGCTTTCTGGACGATGACCTGCGCTGAGGCGTCTTCCCGGAGGTTGCCTTACCCTGCGTCGAATTCCCTTGCGTGGAATCCCCCTGGCCACCCTGGTTATGGGCGGACTGTCCCTGGCCGGACCGAGCCATTCTTCTCCTGCGTTTCAGAGCATCGTCTGCACTTCGACCGGTTGCCCTCTAAGGGGGTGTCCCCGAAATGAGAGACCGGTTGGCCGCGCGAGAAGGTGCCGGTGGTGACCGAGTAATCCCGAATGAAGCTGCCCCGAGTGCAGTACGCAGTCGGACTATCACGAAGTCGGACCCATGGTGAGTCAGACAGCCGTGAGTCAGACAGCGGTGAGTCGACATCCAGACACCGATAATTCTCAGGCACCGGGGTCGAGGCAGCACGCGGGATTATCGGATGCTGCCACCAGTTTAGGGCGTCCTGGCCCACTTTGGTGCACACGTCTCCCCGATCTGGGGATAGGGATCGCCGCAGTTTGTTCACCAACCGGCCAGCTTGGAGTGATGGGATTGTCACATGTCCGGTTACACGGCCCAGTATCCACGGCCCGACCACTTCATCGTTCACCTGAGTGATACCCATTTCGTCGCCGGCGGTGCAGGGCTCTATGGCGGCTCCGTCGACAGCAAGACCCACCTGCGCCAGCTCTTCTCCGAACTCGATGCCTCCG
>JAYTTG010000116.1:0-2296 GCA_043745175.1 Microbacteriaceae bacterium | reverse complement strand
GGGCCCGGAAGGCTCGGGCGGCTCCTCGGAAGGCAGCTCCGCTGAAACCGGCTCCGCTGAAGCCGGCTCTTCGGAAGGCGGCTCTTTGGAAGCCAGCTGTTCTGAAGCCGGTGGTTCGCTCGCTGGTGGGAGGGCTGCGGATGTCTGGATCGGACGGACCGGAATGACCGGCTCATCCGCTCTCGCCAGTTCCGGACGCGCCGCCTCCGCCCGCGCGGTGAGGAGCGGCCGGAAGCCGAGCACGTCGTAGACCGCTTGCTTGAGGAAGTCGGCGACCCCCTCCCCCGGTGTCGTGCGCTGCTTGAGAGCCTCGACATCCGTCTGGCTCACGAACGAGAGGTCGAGGATGTTTCCCTCGCGAAGCGCGAGCGGCGTGGCAGTGTAGATAACCATCCACGCAGTGCGCTTGGCCTTCTCGACTCGCTCAAGAATTTCGGGCCACGAATCCTTCACCTGTTGAAAGGTGGGGGCGGTGGGTTCGGTCGGCGGTTCGTCAGCAGCAGCGGACCCAGGCGCACCAGCGGGCGTGAAAAGACGCGTAGGCGCGTCGCTCGCGCCGAAGCCATAGACGGGTCCGGGAGGGGCGGCGGAAACGCTGTTGGCCGATACCGGAGCCGTTGCCGGAGCCGTTGCCGTTGCCGTTGCCGTTGCCGACTGTTGCCCTGCAGGAGCCAAAGGGACAGTCTCTTGGGGGACGGACTCTCGGGGAACGGACTCAACCGAAGGAGTCGGCCGAGTGGCGGGCGGCTGGAGCTCGGCGGGCGCCTCCCGGGGAACCTCTTCCCTGGGGGCCGCAGCCTCGGGACCGTCGACGCCGATGCGCCGCTCGAGACGCTCGACCCGGGCGAGCGCGCCCCGGTTGGTCTCGTCGCTCGCAGGCACAAGCACACGCGCGATCATAAGCTCGAGGTGGAGGCGAGGCGACGTGGCACCGGTCATCTCGGTGAGAGCCGCGTTCGCAACATCCGCTGCCCGTGAAAGCTCTGCGGTGCCGAATCGCGACGCCTGCTGAGCCATGCGGTCGAGTTCGTCGGGCTGGATGCCACGCAGGACTGCCGCTGCTCCCTCGCCGGTGGCGCGGACGATGATGAGGTCGCGCAGCCGTTCGAGGAGATCCTCGACGAAGCGCCGCGGATCCTGGCCGGTCTGGATGACACGATCGATCGCGGCGAACGCGGCCGAGGCATCCCGGGCACCGAGTGCATCGACCACCTCGCTAAGCAGGGCGCCGTGAGTGTAGCCGAGGAGCGCGACCGCGCGCTCGTACTGCACCGACGACCCCTCGGATCCGGCGATGAGCTGGTCGAGCAGGGAGAGAGTGTCGCGCACGGACCCGCCACCGGCCCGCACCACGAGTGTGAGCACTCCGGCCTGGACCTCCACCTTCTCGCTCACGCACAGTGACTGCAGGTATTCGAGCATCTGGGCGGGCGGCACCAGGCGGAAGGGATAATGGTGCGTGCGCGAGCGGATCGTGCCGATGACCTTCTCCGGCTCCGTCGTCGCGAAAATGAACTTCACGTGCTCCGGCGGTTCTTCTACGATTTTAAGGAGGGCGTTGAAGCCCTGGGGCGTCACCATGTGCGCCTCGTCGAGGATGAAGATCTTGTAGCGATCCCTCGCCGGGGCGAACACCGCCCGCTCACGCAGATCCCGCGCGTCGTCGACACCGTTATGACTCGCGGCATCGATCTCCACGACATCCATTGACCCACCACCGTCCCGGCTGAGTTCGATACAGCTCGGACAGACGCCACAGGGGGTGTCCGTCGGACCCTCGACGCAGTTGAGGCACCGGGCAAGGATGCGGGCCGACGTGGTCTTACCGCAGCCACGCGGCCCGCTAAAGAGATAGGCGTGATTGACGCGGTCGTTTCGCAGCGCCGTACGCAGCGGATCGGTCACCTGCGACTGCCCGATCAGCTCGGCAAACGTTTCTGGCCGATAACGGCGATAGAGGGCGGTAACCACCAGCCAAGACTACCGGCAGCCACCGACGCGGGCCTGGGGTGTTCGGCACGGGCGAGACGCCTCCCGCCCCTCCGGAGCATCAGCTATGCACTGTGAGGTGTGGCGCTTTATATGGACGTTGTCACGGGATCAGAGTGAAGATTCGCAGGAGAAATGCACGGGCGTAGGTTGGCATCATGAGAATCGTTATTGCCGGAGGCCATGGAAAAATCGCCCTGCTGCTCGCCCGACGGCTGGCTGCGGCCGGTCACGAACCGATTGGGCTGATCCGCAATCCGAAGCAGGCCGACGACCTGCTTTCCGCGGGTACGACCCCGGTGGTGCT